>NZ_LZJJ01000314.1:0-6736 GCF_001667625.1 Mycobacterium sp. E1715 | reverse complement strand
CGACATCGCGCGGTTCGGCATGGAACGGTTCTCGGCGACGCCGCGGCAGGCCGACCTGATGATCGTGGCCGGGCGGGTGAGCCAGAAGATGGCGCCGGTGCTGCGCCAGATCTACGACCAGATGGCAGAGCCGAAATGGGTGCTGGCCATGGGCGTGTGCGCGTCGTCCGGGGGCATGTTCAACAACTACGCGATCGTGCAGGGCGTCGACCACATCGTGCCGGTCGACATCTACCTGCCCGGCTGCCCGCCGCGGCCCGAGATGCTGCTGTACGCAATCCTGAAGCTGCACGAGAAGATTCAGGAGATGCCGCTGGGCGTCAACCGGGAAACCGCCATCGCCGAGGCCGAGCAGGCCGCGCTGTCGGCCCGGCCCACCATCGAGATGCGCGGGCTGCTGCGATGAGCTCGCCCGACCAGGACCCGAAGCAAGCGGCGACCGAAGGGGCCGGCGTGCCCCGTGCCGACGGTGAGGTCATCAACGTTCGCCGCGGCATGTTCGGCATCACCGGTAGCGGTGACACCACCGGGTACGGGCGGCTGGTGCGGGAGGTCGTGCTGCCCGGCAGCTCTCCCCGCCCATACGGGGGCTATTTCGACGACGTGGTGGACCGGCTGGCCGACGCTCTGCAGGCGGCCGACGTCGAATTCTCCGACGCGATAGAGAAAGTCGTGGTGTACCGCGACGAGCTGACCCTGCACGTGCGCCGCGAGGCGCTCCCCCAGGTGGCCCAGCGCCTTCGCGACGAACCGGAGCTGCGTTTCGAGATGTGCCTGGGCGTGAGCGGGGTGCACTATCCCCACGAGGCGGGCCGCGAACTGCACGCGGTGTATCCGCTCCAGTCGATCACGCACAACCGCCGCGTCCGGCTGGAAGTGGCTGCGCCGGACGGGGATCCGCACATCCCCTCGCTGTTCGGCGTCTATCCGACGACGGACTGGCACGAGCGCGAAACCTACGACTTCTTCGGCATCGTCTTCGACGGGCACCCGTCGCTCACCCGCATCGAGATGCCCGACGACTGGCATGGCCATCCGCAGCGCAAGGACTATCCCCTCGGCGGCATCCCGGTGGAATACAAGGGCGCGCAGATACCCCCGCCCGACGAGCGGAGAGCGTACAACTGATGAGCACAGTCACTGACTCGACCAACGGCGGAGGCGGCGCCGGTGAAACCGTGCTGGTCGCCGGCGGCCAGGACTGGGACCAGATCGTCGACGCCGCTCGCAACGCCGACCCCGGCGAGCGGATCGTCGTCAACATGGGACCCCAGCACCCGTCCACCCACGGCGTGCTGCGGCTGATCCTGGAGATCGAGGGCGAGACGGTCACCGACGTCCGCTGCGGAATCGGCTACCTGCACACCGGCATCGAGAAGAACCTGGAATACCGCTACTGGACCCAGGGCGTCACCTTCGTGACCCGAATGGATTATCTGTCACCGTTTTTCAACGAGACCGCGTACTGCCTGGGCGTGGAGAAGCTGCTCGGCATCACCGATCAGATCCCGGAGCGGGTCAACGTCATCCGGGTGATGATGATGGAGCTCAACCGGATCTCCTCGCATCTGGTCGCATTGGCCACCGGCGGCATGGAGCTGGGCGCCATGACGCCGATGTTCGTCGGCTTCCGCGGCCGCGAGATCGTGCTGACCCTGTTCGAGAAGATCTCCGGATTGCGGATGAACAGCGCCTACATCCGGCCGGGCGGCGTGGCACAGGACCTGCCGCCGGGTGCGGAGTCCGACGTCGCCGAGGCCCTCAAGCCGCTGCGCCAGGTGCTGCGCGAAATGGGCGGCCTACTCAACGAAAACGCCATCTGGAAGGCGCGCACCCAGGACATCGGCTACCTGGACCTGACCGGGTGCATGGCGCTGGGCATCACCGGGCCGATCCTACGGGCCACCGGGTTGCCGCACGACCTGCGCAAGAGCGAACCGTACTGCGGATATGAAAACTATGAATTCGACGTGATGACCGCCGACACGTGTGATGCTTACGGGCGCTACATGATTCGCGTCAACGAGATGTGGGAGTCGATCAAGATCATCGAGCAGTGTCTGGACAAGTTGAAGCCGGGCCCGACCATGATCGAGGACCGCAAGATCGCCTGGCCGGCCGACTTGAAGGTGGGCCCCGACGGCATGGGGAACTCACCGGAGCACATCGCCAAGATCATGGGCAGCTCGATGGAGGCGTTGATCCACCACTTCAAATTGGTCACCGAGGGCATCCGCGTTCCCGCGGGCCAGGTCTACACCGCGGTGGAGTCGCCGCGCGGCGAACTCGGCGTGCACATGGTCAGCGACGGCGGCACCCGCCCCTACCGGGTGCACTACCGGGACCCCTCGTTCACCAACCTGCAGTCGGTAGCCGCGATGTGCGAGGGCGGCATGGTGGCCGATTTGATCACCGCGGTCGCCAGCATCGACCCGGTCATGGGCGGGGTCGACCGGTGACCGGCCCGCAGGGACAGCCGGTCTTCCTCCGGCTCGGACCGCCGCCGGAGGAGCCCAACGCGTTCGTCACCGAGGGTGCGCCGCAGTCGTATTCGCCGGAGGTGCGGGCACGGCTGGAAGTCGACGCCAAGGAGATCGTCGGCCGCTACCCCAACAAGCGCTCGGCGCTGCTGCCGTTGCTGCACCTGGTGCAGGCCGAGGACTCCTACCTGACCCCGGCCGGTCTGGAGTTCTGCGGGGAGCAGCTGGGACTGACCGGCGCCGAGGTGTCGGCGGTGGCGAGCTTCTACACCATGTACCGCCGCGGGCCCACGGGTGACTACCTCGTCGGTGTCTGCACCAACACGCTGTGCGCCATCATGGGCGGCGACGCGATATTCGACGCGCTGAAGGAACATCTGGGCATCGGCAACGACGAGACCACCCCCGACGGCTCGGTCACCCTGCAACACATCGAGTGCAACGCCGCCTGCGATTACGCGCCGGTGGTGATGGTCAACTGGGAGTTCTTCGACAACCAGACGTGCGACTCGGCACGCGAACTCGTCGACTCGTTGCGCTCCGGTGAGCCCAAGCCGCCGACGCGGGGCGCCCCGCTGTGCGCCTTCCGCGAGACGTCGCGCATCCTGGCCGGCCTGCCCGACGAGCGCCCGGACCAGGGCCAGGGCGGGGCGGGCGAGGCCACCCTGGCCGGGCTGAAAGTGGCGCAGGAACACGGCATGCAGGCGCCGACTCCCCCGGGGAGCCCGTCATGACGACCTCTCAGGCCACGCCGCTCACCCCGGTCATCAGCCGCTTCTGGGACGACCCGGAGTCCTGGACCCTGGAGACCTACCGCCGGCACGACGGCTACGAGGCGATGAAGAAGGCGCTGGCCATGGCGCCCGACGACGTCATCGCAACCGTCAAGGACTCCGGGCTGCGCGGCCGCGGCGGCGCCGGCTTCTCGACCGGCACCAAGTGGTCGTTCATCCCGCAGGGCGACACCGGCGCGGCCGCCAAGCCGCACTACCTCGTGGTCAACGCCGACGAGTCCGAACCCGGTACGTGCAAAGACATTCCGTTGATGCTGGCGACGCCGCACGTACTGGTCGAGGGTGTGATCATCGCCGCCTACGCGATCCGGGCCAGCCACGCGTTCATCTACGTGCGCGGCGAGGTGCTGCCGGTGCTGCGCCGCCTGCAGAACGCGGTGGCCGAGGCCTACGCCGCCGGATACCTGGGCCGCGACATCAACGGTTCGGGGTTCGACCTCGAGCTGGTGGTGCACGCCGGCGCCGGCGCCTACATCTGCGGCGAGGAGACCGCGCTGCTCGATTCCCTGGAGGGCCGGCGCGGCCAGCCCAGGCTGCGCCCGCCGTTCCCCGCGGTGGCGGGCCTCTACGGCTGCCCCACGGTGATCAACAACGTCGAGACGATCGCCAGCGTGCCCTCGATCATCCTCAACGGCGTCGACTGGTTCCGGTCCATGGGCAGCGAGAAATCGCCCGGCTTCACGCTGTATTCGCTGAGCGGGCACGTCGCTCGGCCCGGCCAGTACGAGGCGCCGCTGGGCATCACGCTGCGCGAATTGCTCGCCTACGCCGGCGGAGTGCGGGCTGGGCACCGACTCAAGTTCTGGACCCCCGGCGGATCGTCCACCCCGCTGCTCACCGACGAGCACCTCGACGTGCCGCTGGACTACGAGGGCGTGGGCGGGGTCGGCTCGATGCTGGGCACCAAGGCGCTGGAGATCTTCGACGAGACCACCTGCGTGGTGCGCGCCGTGCGCCGCTGGACGTACTTCTACAAGCACGAATCGTGCGGGAAGTGCACCCCCTGCCGGGAGGGGACCTTCTGGCTGGACCAGATCTACGAGCGGCTTGAAACCGGTACGGGCACCAGCGAGGACATCGACAAGCTGTTGGACATCTCCGACACCATCCTGGGGAAGTCGTTCTGCGCGTTGGGCGATGGCGCCGCCAGCCCGGTGATGTCGTCGATCAAGTTCTTTCGCGACGAATACGTGGCCCACGTCGAAGGCGGTGGCTGCCCGTTCGACCCCAGAGACTCCATGCTGAACGGAAAGGCTTGACACTTTGACCAGTGCCGCCAAAACCGAGACCGGCGACCCCAAGGACGGCCCCGAGCGTCCGCCGGACATGGTGACGCTGACCATCGACGGCAACGAAATCAGCGTGCCCAAGGGCACTTTGGTGATCCGAGCGGCCGAATTGATGGGCGTCCAGATCCCGCGGTTCTGCGACCACCCGCTGCTCGAGCCCGTCGGTGCCTGCCGGCAGTGCCTGGTCGAGGTCGAGGGGCAGCGCAAGCCGATGGCGTCGTGCACGACGGTCGCCACCGACGACATGGTGGTGCGCACGCAGCTCACCTCCGAGGCCGCCGACAAGGCCCAGCACGGGGTGATGGAGCTGCTGCTCATCAACCACCCGCTCGATTGCCCGATGTGCGACAAGGGCGGCGAGTGCCCGCTGCAGAACCAGGCGATGTCCAACGGCCGCACCGATTCTCGCTTCACCGACGTCAAGCGCACGTTCGCCAAGCCGATCAACATCTCCGCCCAGGTGCTGCTGGATCGCGAGCGCTGCATCCTGTGCGCCCGCTGCACCCGATTCTCCGAGCAGATCGCCGGCGACCCCTTCATCGACATGCAGGAGCGGGGCGCCCTGCAGCAGGTCGGCATCTACGCCAACGAGCCGTTCGACTCGTACTTCTCGGGCAACACGGTGCAGATCTGCCCGGTCGGCGCGCTGACCGGAACGGCCTACCGCTTCCGCGCCCGCCCGTTCGACCTGGTGTCCAGCCCCAGCGTGTGCGAGCACTGCGCGTCCGGGTGCGCCCAGCGCACCGACCACCGGCGCGGCAAGGTGCTGCGCCGCCTGGCCGGCGACGACCCCGAGGTCAACGAGGAGTGGAACTGCGACAAGGGCCGGTGGGCGTTCACCTACGCGACCCAGCCGGACGTCATCACCACTCCCCTGATCCGTGATGCGGACGGCGCGCTGGTGCCCGCGTCGTGGTCGCACGCGATGGCCACGGCGATCCGGGGCCTCGAGGCGGCCCGCGGGCGCACGGGCGTGCTGGTCGGCGGCCGGGCGACGCTGGAGGACGCCTACGCCTACTCGAAGTTCGCCCGAATCGTGCTGGACAGCAACGACATCGACTTCCGCGCCCGCCCCAGCTCGGCCGAGGAGGCCGGCTTCCTGGCGGCACACATCGCCGGCCGGCGCAATGTCAGCTATTCCGATCTGGAATCCGCGCCGGTGGTGGTGCTCGTCGGCTTCGAGCCCGAGGACGAGTCCCCGATCGTGTTCCTGCGACTGCGCAAGGCCGCCCGCAAGCGCGGGCTGCCGGTGTACGCGATCGCGCCGTTCGCCACGCGGGCGCTGGTGAAGATGTCGGGCCGGCTGATCAAGACCGCTCCGGGGGGCGAGGCCGCGGCGCTGGACGCGCTGGGCACCGGCGAGGTGGGCGACCTGCTCTCCTCCCCGGGCGCGGTCATCATGGTCGGGGAACGGCTGGCCACGGTGCCCGGCGGGCTGTCCGCCGCCGCCCGGCTCGCCGACGCCACCGGGGCCCGGCTGGCGTGGGTGCCGCGGCGGGCCGGCGAGCGCGGCGCGCTGGAGGCCGGCGCGCTGCCCACCCTGCTGCCCGGCGGCCGCCCGCTTGACGACGAGGCCGCCCGCGCACAGATCGCGGCGGCGTGGCACGTCTCCGAATTGCCTTCCGCCGGTGGGCGTGACGTCGAGGGCATCCTCGCCGGCGCCGCCGACGGGACGCTGGGCGCCCTGCTGGTCGGCGGCGTCGAACCCGACGACTTCGCCGATCCCCAAGCCGTGCTGGCCGCGCTGGACTCCGCTGGCTTCGTGGTCAGCCTGGAGCTGCGGGGCAGCGCGGTGACCGAGCGCGCCAACGTGGTGTTCCCGGTCGCGCCGACGACGCAGAAGGCCGGCGCCTTCGTCAACTGGGAGGGCCGCTACCGCCCCTTCGAACCCGCGCTGCGCGGCACCATCGCGCAGGCCAGCCAGTCCGACCACCAAGTACTCGACGCGCTGGCCGAGGAGATGGGCGTCTATCTCGGCCTGTCGACCGCCGAAGCGGCCCGCACGGAACTGGCCGGGCTGGGCACCTGGGACGGCGGCTGGGCGTCCGGCCCGTCCGTCGCGACCCCGGAGCCGACCCAGCCCGGTGCGGGTGAAGCCGTGCTCACCGGCTGGCGGATGCTGCTCGACAACGGCCGGACGCAAGACGGCGAGCCGCATTTGGCCGGCACCGCA
>NZ_LZJJ01000313.1:0-14568 GCF_001667625.1 Mycobacterium sp. E1715 | reverse complement strand
CTGCCCGTATCTCAATCCCGGGCTGTACGTGTCCGGGCGGCCGCTGGTGCAGGGCATCCGCGAGGCCAGCACCTTCAACGGGCGCAGCTCGTCGTGGGTGACGCGGCCGTTGGGCCACCGTCGCCGGGTCACCGGATGCACCGGCAGCCAGATGTCGCGCTCGCGCGCCCGTCGCAGCGCCGACGCCAGCACACCGGTCAGGACCAGCGCGTCGTCGAAGGCGTCGTGCGGCCGTTCCTGGGTGACGCCCCAGTGCGCCGCGAGGGTCTCCAAGCGCAGGTTGTCGATGCCGAGGTCCAACCGCCGGGCCAGCTCGACGGTGCACATGACGGAGTCGATGGGCAGTTCGGCCTCGGCGAGCTCGGCTTCCGCGGCCAGGAACGCGTAGTCGAACGCGACGTTGTGGGCCACCAGCGTGCGACCGTCCAGCACCTTGACCACGTCGTCGACGACGTCGGCGAACTGCGGCTGGTCTTCCAGCATGGCCGCCGTCAGGCCGTGCACGTGGGTTGGCCCGGGGTCCACGCCAGGGTTGAGCAGGCTGACGACGGATTGCTCCACGCGACCGTCGGCGTCGAGGCCCAGCACCGCCAGGCTGATGACCCTCGCCTGACCGGGCCGAAAACCCGACGTCTCGACGTCGATGACGGCCCAACCCCCGTCCGGCTCGCCGGCCGGCCGCCCCCAGGACACCCGGTTCATGTCGACAGGATGGCACGTCGGACCGACATCACCGGGTCGCTTCGCTGCCGTGTCGGTCGCTGAATTCGATGAGGGCGACCCGCAGCACCCGGCGCTCTGCACCGCGCTTGCGATCGCCCTTATTGGATGAGGGCGACCCGCAGCACCCGGCGCTCTGCACCGCGCTTGCGATCGCCCTTAAACTGCCCGGGTGGTTACCACCCGTGCACGCCTGGCCCTCGCCGCTGGAGCGAGCGCGCGCTGGGCCTCGCGGGTGACCGGACGCGGCGCGGGCGCGATGATCGGTGGCCTGATCGCGATGTCCCTGGACCGCTCGGTCCTGCGTCAGCTGGCGGCCGGGCGACGTACTGTCGTCGTCACCGGCACCAACGGCAAGTCGACCACCACCCGGATGACCGCCGCCGCGCTGGGCACGCTGGGTTCGGTGGCCACCAACGCCGAAGGCGCCAACATGGACGCCGGGCTGGTGGCCGCACTGGCGGCGAACCGCGAGGCGCCGCTGGCGGCCCTGGAAGTCGACGAGATGCACGTGCCGCACGTCTCCGATGCCGTCGAGCCCGCCGTAGTCGTGCTGCTCAACCTGTCGCGCGACCAGCTGGACCGGGTCGGCGAGATCAACGTCATCGAACGCACCCTGCGGGCCGGGTTGGCCCGGCATCCCAACGCGGTCGTCGTCGCCAACTGTGACGACGTGCTCATGACGTCGGCGGCCTACGACAGCCCGAACGTGGTGTGGGTGGCCGCGGGCGGCTCGTGGGCCAACGACTCGGTCAGCTGCCCGCGCAGCGGCGAGGTGATCGTCCGCGACAAGGGGCATTGGTATTCCACCGGCGTCGACTTCAAGCGGCCCAGCCCGCAGTGGTGGTTCGACGACCACACCCTCTACGGGCCCGACGGGCTGGCCCTGCCGATGCGGTTGGCGCTGCCGGGCGCGGTGAATCGCGGAAACGCCGCCCAGGCCGTCGCCGCCGCCGTCGCGCTGGGCGCGGACCCCGCGAAGGCGGTGGCGGCCGTGTCGGGCGTCGACGAGGTCGCCGGGCGCTACCGGACCGTCCGCGTCGGCGACCACGAGGCGCGGATCCTGCTGGCCAAGAACCCGGCCGGCTGGCAGGAGGCGCTGTCGATGGTGGACAAGCAGGCGGCCGGGGTCGTCATCTCGGTCAACGGGCAGGTGCCCGATGGCGAAGACCTGTCCTGGCTGTGGGACGTCCGCTTCGAGCACTTCGAGCACACCGCCGTCGTGGCCGCCGGGGAGCGGGGCACCGACCTCGCGGTGCGCCTCGGCTACGCGGGCGTCGACCACACCCTGGTGCACGACACCGTGGCGGCCATCGCGTCCTGCCCGCCGGGGCGGGTCGAGGTCGTCGCGAACTACACCGCCTTCCTCCAGCTGCAACGTGCGTTGGCGCGCCATGGCTGATTCGACGGTGCGGATCGGGCTGGTGCTGCCCGACGTGATGGGCACCTACGGCGACGGCGGCAACGCGCTGGTGCTGCGCCAGCGCCTGCGGTTGCGGGGCCTCGCCGCGGAGATCGTCGAGATCACGCTGGCCGACCCGGTGCCGGACTCACTGGACCTCTACACGCTGGGCGGGGCGGAGGACTACGCGCAGCGGTTGGCCACCAAGCACCTGATCAAGCATCCCGGGTTGCAGCGCGCCGCGGAGCGCGGCGCGCCCGTGCTGGCGATCTGCGCCGCCGTGCAGGTGCTCGGCCAGTGGTACGAGACGTCGGCGGGGGAACGGGTCGACGGCGTGGGGATGCTCGACGCGACCACCTCGCCGCAGCAGGCCCGCACCATCGGCGAATTGATCACCAAGCCGCTGTTGCCCGGGCTGACCCAGCGGCTCACCGGTTTCGAGAACCACCGGGGCGGCACCGTTCTGGGCCCCGCCGCATCGCCGCTGGGCGCGGTGGCCAAGGGCGCGGGCAACCGGGCGGGCGACGGCTTCGACGGAGCGGTGCAGGGCAGCGTCGTGGCAACCTACATGCACGGCCCGTGCCTGGCCCGCAACCCCGAGCTGGCGGACCTGCTGTTGGGCAAGGTGGTGGGCGAGCTGGCGCCGCTGGAGCTGCCCGAGGTGGAGTTGTTGCGCCGGGAGCGGTTGGCGGTGCGCTGACATGCGGAATGACATCGCGAGAAGCGGGCGGCGGGGTTTGGCGAGCGGCAGTGCCCTGCTAGTCGCGGCCGCATTGATCACACCGGTGCCGGCGCACGCGACGCCCGAGGTGCCGAGCGGTCGATACACGGTGCTCTATACCGACAGTGACAAGACGACCACATGGCTTTTCGCCCCCTGCGGATCGGACTGCACGCTGGCGACCTCGCAGGACGGCGGGACGTTCGTCATCAGCTGGGAGTTCGACCTCGCGAACGGACGCTGGACCCACAGCGGCGCGACGCAGGCACCGTGCGCGAATGGAACAACGGTTCCGGCAACCGTCGACTACAGCTTCGACGCCGTGTCGCTTGCCGGTGAGGGCCGGACGACCACGTCAGACGGGTGTGGCGGTCCAGGCTCGACGGTCACCCGGCCGTTCCGATTGACCAAGACCTGAGCCGTCTCAGACCATCGCCCGGCGGCCGGCGAGCGCCCGGCCCAGCGTCAGTTCGTCGGCGAACTCCAGGTCCCCGCCCATCGGCAGCCCGGACGCGATCCGCGTCACGGTCAGCCCCGGGATGTCGCGCAGCATCCGGACCAGGTAAGTGGCGGTGGCCTCGCCCTCGGTGTTCGGGTCGGTGGCGATGATCACCTCGCTGATGTCGACGTCGTCGACCCGCTCCCCGATCCGGCTCAGCAGTTCGCGGATCCGCAACTGCTCGGGCCCCACCCCGGACAACGGATCCAGCGCGCCGCCCAGCACGTGGTAGCGGCCGCGGAATTCGCGGGTGCGCTCGACGGCCTGCACATCCTTGGGTTCCTCGACGACGCACACCAGCGAGCCGTCCCGACGAGGGTCCGAACAGATTCGGCACCGCTCGTTGTCGGAGACGTTGCCGCACACCGCACAGAACCGCACGCCGTCGCGCACCTTGCCCAGCGCCGCGGTCAGCCGGTCGATGTCCGGCGGTTCGACCGACAGCAGGTGGAAGGCGATGCGCTGGGCGCTCTTGGGCCCGATGCCCGGCAGCTTGCCGAGCTCGTCGATCAAATCCTGGACCGGTCCTTCAAACATGTTCGACGATCTACAGCTCCGGCGCCTGCGCCGGCGGCTGTCCCGGCGGCGGCCCGCCGAAACCGCCGGCCAGCGCCCCCAGCCGCTCCTGCGCCATCCGGGTGACCTGCGTGGAGGCGTCGGCCATGGCGCCGACGATCAAGTCCTGCAGCGTCTCGACGTCGCCGGGGTCGACCACCTTGGGATCGATCTGCACCGCGACCACCTCGCCGCTGCCCTTCACCGTCACCCTGACCAAGCCACCGCCGGCCTGCCCGTGTATCTCGGCGTTGGCGAGCTGTTGCTGGGCCTCCATCAACTTCTGCTGCATCTGCTGCGCCTGGGCCAGCAGCGCCGACATGTCGCCTCCGGGTTGCATGACAATCCCCTCGCATCTTGGTCTCGAGTTGGTTTCGCCTGCGTGTGTCCGGCGATTCGAAACACCCAGCGTAGACCGCGCGAAGCTACCTTTGCGCCGTGGACCTACGAGTGAGCAGGCGTGTCGGCATCAGGATGGTCATCGGTGCGCTGGTTGCCGCTTCGGCGGCGATCACCCCGACCGCGACCCCGGCCGCATGGGCGGTCCCGTCCAACATCGCCGGCATGGTTGTCTTCATCGACCCCGGCCACAACGGCTCCAACGACGCGTCCATCAGCCGTCAGGTGCCCACCGGTCGCGGCGGTACCAAGGACTGCCAGGCGAGCGGAACGTCGACCAACAGCGGTTATCAGGAGCACACCTTCACCTGGGACACGGCGCTGCGGGTTCGTGCGGAGTTGAACGCCCTGGGCGTGCGGACCGCGATGGCCCGCGGCAACGACACCGGGCTGGGACCCTGCGTCGACGAGCGCGCCAACATGGCCAACGCGTTGCATCCCAACGCGGTCCTGAGCATCCACGCCGACGGCGGCCCCGCATCGGGCCGCGGATTCCACGTCAACTACTCGGCCCCGCCGCTGAACCAGGTGCAGGCCGGGCCGTCGGTGCAGTACGCCAGGATCATGCGCGACCAGATGCAGGCCTCCGGCATCCCGCCCGCCAACTACATCGGCCAGAGCGGGTTGTACGGGCGCTCGGATTTGGCCGGGCTGAACCTGGCGCAGTACCCGTCGATCCTGGTCGAGTGCGGCAACATGAAGAACCCCGCGGACTCGGCGCTGATGGAGTCGGCCGAGGGCAGGCAGAAATACGCCGACGCGATGGTCCGCGGCGTCGCGGGTTTCCTGGCCTCTCAGGGCCAGGCGCGCTAGGCCCGCAAGCCGGCCCTTCCCCGACGGCGACGCTTCGAACCCGGGCCGCCTGACCAATCGCGGCTTAACTCCGGGCTAACTCACTCGTCACCCAGAAGAATTTGCCTCAACGCGGCGCGCGCGGAGGTGACCTTCTGTAGGGTCTGTTTTACGCATGTCGACTTGCGGTGTGGGAGAACCGATGATCAATCCGTCGACAACGACAACGACAACTTGTTTGTCGCGGCCGACGACCGGCGCGCGACGGCTTCTGACCGGCGTTCGCCGAGATTTCAGCCAACTGTCGACCGGCAGGAAGCGCGGCCATCCGCGCTGCACGTCTCCACCCATCGCGACTCCGGGGCGTTCCCGCACGGATGTGGGGTGCGGACTCGGGGTCACCGCGGGCTCCACAGCCGGCCCTCATTTGCTTGGGCGTCAATTCAGCAAAGCACCGCAGCCGATGGTCGAGGCCGCCGAACGATCAGGATTCGTACGCACTCACCGCCCCGTCGGATAAGAAGAGGGTGGACGGCCGTGGAGACATCGGGTTTCACTTCCACTGCTGTTATCGGCATGGCCTGCCGCCTGCCGGGGGGCATCGACTCTCCCGAACGGTTGTGGGAGGCGCTGCTGCGCGGGGATGACCTGGTCACCGAGGTGCCCCCGGACCGGTGGGACGCCGACGAATATTACGACCCCCAGCCGGGAGTGCCGGGCCGCTCGGTGACGAAGTGGGGCGGATTCCTCGACGACGTCGCCGGTTTCGATTGCGAGTTCTTCGGGATCAACGAGCGCGAAGCCACCGCGATCGACCCCCAGCACCGGCTGCTGCTGGAAACCTCATGGGAGGCCATGGAACACGCCGGCCTCACCCCAGAGACCATGGCCGAGTCGCGCACGGGCGTGTTCGTGGGTCTGACCCACGGCGACTACCAACTGCTGGCCGCCGACGCGCACGCCGTGGAGGGGCCGTACGGATTCTCCGGCAGCAGCTTCAGTTTGGCGTCCGGCCGCATCGCGTACGCGTTGGGCGTGCACGGCCCGGCGGTCACGGTGGACACCGCTTGTTCGTCCGGTCTGACCGCGGTGCACCTGGCCTGTCGCAGCCTCGGTGACGGTGAAAGCGACCTCGCCCTGGCGGGCGGCGCAACCGTGATCCTCGATCCGCGCAAGTTCGTCGCGGGCTCCGCGGAAGGCATGCTGTCTCCCACCGGGAGATGTCATGCGTTCGACGTCGAGGCGGACGGATTCGCGTCCTCCGAAGGCTGTGTCGTGTTGCTACTCAAGCGATTAGGCGACGCGCTGCGCGACGGCGACCGAATTCTGGCGGTCATCCGCGGCACCGCGGCCAACCAAGACGGCCACACCGTCAACATCGCCACCCCGTCGGCCGCGGCGCAGACCGCGGTGTATCGGGCGGCGTTGGCCGCCGCCGGCGTCGACGCCGCCAGCATCGGCATGGTGGAGGCTCACGGAACCGGCACGCCGATCGGCGACCCGATCGAATACGCCGGCCTGACCGAGGTCTATGGCATCGAGGGTCCCTGCGCGCTGGGCGCGGTGAAAACCAATCTCGGGCATGCCCAGGCGGCCGCCGGTGCGCTGGGCCTGATGAAAACCATCCTTGCCCTGCAACACGGCATGGTGCCCCGGAATCTGCATTTCACCAAGCTGCCCGATCCGCTGGCCGCCATCAAGACCCAACTCTTTGTGCCACAGACGGTTTCGCCGTGGCCCCGCGACGGCGGTCAGCCCCGGCGGGCGGCGGTGTCGTCGTACGGGCTATCCGGCACCAACGCTCACGCGATCGTCGAGCAGGCACCTGAACCCGCTGCAGTGCAAGCTGTTTCGGTGGATTCGGCGCCGGCCGATTCTCTGATGTTCCCGCTGTCATCCAGCTCCGCCGACGAGCTGCGCCGCACCGCGGGCAGGCTGGCCGACTGGGTGGCGGCACACGAGGATGTGCAATTACCGGATCTGGCGTACACCCTGGCGCGCCGGCGCGCGCACCGCCCGGTACGTAGCGCCGTCATTGCGGGCAACCGTCCGGAACTGATTGCGGCCCTGCGAGATGTGGCCGCCGGCGACGGTCCGTGCCCGGCCGCGATCGGGCACGACGACAGGGGGCCGGTGTGGGTGTTCTCCGGCCAGGGATCGCAGTGGGCCCAGATGGGCGCCGAATTGCTGGCCACCGAACCGGTTTTCGCCGCAACCGTCGCCGAGGCCGAGCCGTTGATCGCGCACGAGGCCGGGTTTTCGGTGACCGAGGCGATGACCGCGGCGCAGACCGTGACCGGTATCGACCGGATACAACCGACCCTGTTCACCATGCAGGTCGCGCTCGCCGCCACCTTGCGCTCGTACGGGGCGCGCCCGGGCGCGGTGATCGGACATTCCCTCGGTGAGGTCGCCGCGGCCGTCGTCGCCGGAGCCCTATCGCTGGACGACGGGGTGCGCGTCATTTGCCGGCGCTCGCGGCTGATGTCCGGCATCGCCGGATCCGGCGCGATGGCGTCGGTGGAACTGCCTGCACAGCAGGTGCTTTCGGAGTTCATCACCCGCGGCGTCGACGACGCGGTGGTGGCGGTGGTCGCCTCGCCGCAGTCCACGGTGATCGGCGGCGCCACCCAAACCGTTCGCGATCTGGTCGCGGCCTGGGAGCTGCAAGATGTGCTGGCCCGCGAGATCGCCGTCGACGTTGCGTCACACTCCCCGCAGGTCGATCCGATCCTCGACGACCTGGCGGACGCACTCACCGACCTCCGTCCGATGCCGCCGGATATCCCCTTCTACTCGGCCACCCTGTACGACGCGCGTGAGCGGCCGGTGTGCGATGCCGACTACTGGGTGCAAAACCTCCGCCAGATGGTGCGGTTTGCACCGGCGGTACGGGCCGCCCTGGAAGAGGGTTACCGGGTCTTCGCGGAACTGGCGCCGCACCCGCTGCTCACCCATGCGATCGAGCAGACCGCCCGCAGTCTCGACATGCCGCTGGCCGCCCTGGCCGTCATGCGCCGCGGCCAAGCGCTGCCATCCGGGCTGGACAGTTTCGTAGCCGACCTGCACAGCGCGGGTGCCGCGGTGGACTTCTCGTTGCTCTACCCCGATGGCCGGCTGGTGGACGCGCCGCTGCCGACCTGGGCCCACCGGCCCCTGTTGTTGCGCCGCGGTGATCACGGATCGCCGACGCACGGTCGCAGCATTTCGGTCCATCCACTGTTGGGTGCCCACGTGCGTTTGTTGGAAGAACCGGAACGCCACGTCTGGCAGGCCGAGGCGGGAACCTCCACCCAGCCCTGGCTGGGTGATCACCGAATCCGGAATGTTCCGGTCCTGCCGGCGGCGGCGTACTGCGAGATGGCGCTGAGCGCCGCGCGCGTCATGCTCGGCGACGGCGCCGAGGTCCATGATCTGCGCTTCGACCGGGCACTGCTGCTGGATCAGCAGACCACGGTCAGTACCTGGGCGGCGGCGTCGTCACCGAATGCCGCTGAGTTCGTGGTGGAGACCGAGGAACAGGGGAGGCACGCGACGGCGGTCCTTCGCGCCGCGACGGGGCAGCAGGCGCCCGCGCGGAACACGTCCGCGCTGCTGGCCGCCCACCCGCACCGCGAGGACGGCGCCGAGGTGCGCCGCCGCCTGGACCGGCGAGGTGTTCAGTATGGCCGGGCGTTCAGCGGGCTGGTCGCCTTGCGTACCGGCGACGAGTCTCCCGATACGGTCCTCGCCGAGGTCGCACTGCCCGGTGAAATCCGTTCGCAGCAAGATGCTTACGGGTTCCACCCGGCGCTACTGGATGCGTGCTTCCAGTCCATCGCCGCTCACCCGCTGGTGCGTGACCTCGACGACGATGCGCTGGCGTTGCCGTTGGGGATCCGAGCACTCCGCCTCGACGGCGCCGCGCGCGGCGCCCGCTACTGCTACACCCGGGTGACCAAGGCGGATACGGCTGGCGTCGAGGCCGATCTCGACATCCTCGATGAGCATGGAACGACCCTTCTCTCGGTGCGGGGGCTGCGGCTGGGCACCGAGGCAACCGACAACGGCCACGCCGACCGGCTGCTGGCCCAACGGCTGCTGACGATCGACTGGCGGCACCGGGAGCTACCTGACGCCCAGTATGCCGCCGCCGGAACGTGGCTGCTGATCACCACCGCCGGTGACTTGGGCGCCGCGTTGACCGACGCGCTGAAAGCATCTGGTGCGCAGTGCATCACGATGTGCTGGCCACCGCACGCCGACCACGACGCGACGGCGCAACAGCTTCGAGACCATCTGCGTGCGGGCGGATTCAGCGGAATGGTGGTCCTGACGGGATCCGGAAACGGCGGCGCCGCGGACCAATCCCCCCGCCTGGGTTGTGAGTCCGTGCAACATCTGATTCGCGTCACCCGCGATCTGCCGGACTTCCCGGGCGAACTTCCGCGGCTCTATGTCGTTACCCGCAGCGCCCAGGCCGTGGTCGCCGGCGACGTGCCGGACCTGGAGCAGGCTGGGCTGCGGGGTTTGGTGCGGGTGATCGGCACCGAGAATCCGCACCTGCGGGTCACCCAGATCGATATGGACCAAAGCACCGACCCCGAGCAGCTGGCCCGGCAACTGCTCGGCGGCTCCGAGGAGGACGAGACCGCGTGGCGCCAGGACACCTGGTATGTCGCGCGGTTGTCCCCCACTCCGCTGTGCCCAGAAGAGCGACGAACCACCATCGCCGACCCGGGGCGTGACGGGATTCGCCTGCAGGTCCGTATACCCGGTGACCTTGAGTCGATGGAACTCGTTCTCCACGAACGGCGTTCACCGGGACCCGGGGAAATCGAGATCGCGGTCAGCGCCGCCGGCCTCACCGACCCCGACGTGCTGGCCGCGCTGGGCCAGGACACGCTCCGGGGCCTGGGCACCGATTTCGCCGGGACGGTGACGGCGGTCGGAGCAGGCGTCGCGGACCATACGGTCGGCGATCGAGTCGGAGGGTTGTGCGGCGGCGGCTCTTGGGGTTCCTTCGTCACGTGCGATGCGCGGCTGGCGGTCGCCCTGCCGGCGGGGCTTTCCGACGGCCAGGCCGCCGCGGTGTCCACCACGCACACCACCGCGTATCACGCCTTGCATGAGCTGGCCCACGTCAAGGCCGGTGATCGCGTCTTGATCCACTCCGCGGCCGGAGGGGTAGGGCAAGCGGCGATTGAGATGGCTCGCGCGGCGGGTGCCGACATATTCGCCACCGCCGACAACGAGACGCACCGACAACTTCTGCGGGACAGCGGGATCGGATACGTCTACGACTCGCACAGCACGGACTTCGCCGACCTGATCCGTCGCGACACCGGCGGCCACGTCTTGGACATCGTGGTCAACTCGGGCTCCGGCGTCACCCAACGGTCCGGGCTCGAATTGCTGGCGCCGGGTGGCCGATTCATCGACATCAGCCATCGGGAAGCCCGGCTGGGACCAATCCCCGCAAACAATATCGCATTCCACACCGTGGACATGGCGCTGCTGTCGGCGAGCGAACCGGATCGCGTGCGCACCCTGCTGAGCACTGTGTACCGGTTGATCGCCGACGGCGCCCTACCGATGCCCGACACCACGCACTACTCGCTTGCGAACGCGGACACAGCGATTCGTCTCATGGCGGGCGGCGGACAGACCGGCAACGTCGTGTTCGACATACCGAGAAGCGGTGTCCGACGTGTGCCGGTGCCGCCGGCGCAGGCCCGGGTCTTCCGCCGCGACGGCGCCTACCTCATCACTGGGGGCCTCGGGGGCCTTGGTCTGTTCTTGGCGGAGAAGATGGCGGCGGCGGGCTGCGGGCGCATCGTGCTGTGTTCACGTTCGCAGCCGACGCCCGATGCGATCGAAACGGTCGAGCGCATCAGGGCAAGCGGCGCCGACGTCACGGTGGAGTGCGGTGACATCGCGGAACCCGGCACCGCGCGCCGATTGGTTGCCACCGCGACCGCCACCGGCCTCCCGGTGCGGGGCGTGCTGCACGCGGCCGCGGTGGTAGACGACGCCACCCTGGTCAACATCACCGCAGAACTCGTCGAGCGGGATTGGAGCCCAAAGGTTCACGGCGCGTGGCACCTCCACACCGCCACGCTCGACCAGCCGTTGGACTGGTATTGCTCGTTTTCGTCGGCCGCCGCCCTGGTGGGCTCTCCCGGCCAGGGCGCCTATGCCGCGGCCAACAGCTGGCTGGACGCCTTCACCCACTGGATGCGGGCTCAGGGCCTGCCGGCTATCACCATCGGCTGGGGTCCCTGGGCCCGGATCGGGCGCGCCACCGCCCTGGCGGACAGCTCGGGCATGGCGATCGGGCCCGAGGAGGGCGCGTACGCGTTCGATGCGCTGCTGCGTCACGACCGCGCCTACACCGGCTACGCGCCGATCACGGGCGCACCGTGGTTGAAGCTGTTGACCGAGCGCAGCCCGTTCACCGAGGCGTTTCGCCCCGTCGGCGACGCAACGGGCACAAGCAAACTCCGCGCCGAGCTCAACGAGCTGCCCATGGACGAGTGGCCGGCCTCGCTGCGGCGACTGATCTCCGATCAAGTCAGCTTGATTCTGCGTCGCAGCGTGGATCCGGATCGGCCGCTGTCCGGATACGGCCTCGACTCACTCGGTGCGCTCGAACTACGTACTCGCATCGAAACCGAAACGGGGGTTCGCATCCCGTCCGCCGACATCTCGACCATCACGATCCGTGGTCTGGCGGGGCTGTTGTGCGAAAAACTGGCACCCGCGGAAGTCGCCTGATTCCGGGGGGTGATGGATGCAATTTGACGAGCGCGCGCTCCCCTTGACACGGGGACAGCTCGACATCTGGCTAGCACAGGAAACGGGCCGGTCCCGCACCGATTGGCAACTTGGCCTCTTCGTCAAAATCGAAGGACGCGTGGAGCGCAAGCCCCTCGAGTGGGCGATCCGCCGGGCGCTTCGGGAGGCCGAACCCGTTCGGACGTCATTCTTTTCGGATGACGGCCAGGTCCTGCAGCAGTCGATTGACGACCCGGAGGTTGACCTCGCCTTCCACGACCTGCGCGGCTCGGATCATCCCGTGCGGAAGGCCCAGGAGATCGCGGCGTCGATTCAGCGCACGCCCATGCCCTTCACCGGACCGCTGTTCAGGTTCGCGCTCTTCCAGACGGGCGTCAACGAATTCTATTGGTTCACTTGCTGTCACCACATCGTCGCCGACGCGTCGGGCATTGCCCTCGTCGGCCATCGGATCGCGACCATCTACTCCGCAGTCATCGCGGGCGCGCCCATGCCGTCCCCATTCTTCGGCTCGCTGGCGGACCTGGTCGCATGCGAATCGGAGTACGAAGCGTCGGCAGACTACCTCGAGGATCAGGCGTACTGGTCGAAGAATCTGCCATCCGGCGACGGACCGGATCGGTGGTTGCGGCGGGGTGCCGGTGAGCGCGGTCCATATCGTTCCTCGGCGCCGGTCCAGCTGGATCCCGCGGTCATTCGCCGAGTCGAAGAGTTGTCCCACGCCTGGGAAATGCCGCGGTCATCGGTCATCACCGCCGCGTGCGCCCTGTTGGTGCGAGCCTGGAGTCACAACGGTTCGGAGGTGGTGCTCGACTTCCCGGTGAGCAGGCGGGTCACCCCGGAATCGAAGACGCTTCCCGGCATGGTCTCCGGCGTCGTTCCGCTGGTTTTGAAACTCTCGCCGGATGCCACGGTGGGTGACTTCTGCCGCCACGTCGATGCGCGAATACGTGAAGCGTTGCAACATCAGCGCTTTCCCGTGCGGGCACTGGAACGCAAGGCACGCTCCGGCGACCCCCGGCAGTTCGCCCAGCGGGTGAGCGTCAACTTCCTTCCCGCTGTGCTCGCCTTGGACTTCGGCGGCGTGGCGGCCTCGGCGTCATACACCAATTCCGGTCTCGCCGATGGCTTCGGGTTGTTCTTCTCCGCAGCCGGTGACCAACTGCTGTTCGGCACCGAGGGTGCCGGGGAGCTGTTTGCGGGCTTCGCCGTCGCAGACCTGGCCGAACGGTTGCTGCGGGTGCTGGCCGCGATGGCCGGCGACCCCGAACGTCGGCTGCTGTCGATCGACCCATGGGGCGCCGACGAGCACGCGCGGCTTGATGGGTGGGGCAACCGGGCGGTGCTGACCCAGCGGGCACCCGAGCCCGCGTCGATTCCGGAGCTGTTCGTCGATCAGGTTTCGCGAGCGCCGGCGGCGGTGGCGTTGACCTTCGAAGGCCGTTCGATGACCTACCGGGAACTCGACGAGGCCGCTAATCGACTGGCCCGTTTCCTGATCGGTCGGGGCGCGGGCCGCGGGCAACGTGTGGCTCTGCTGCTCGCCCGTTCGCCCGACGCCGTCATCGCGATGCTCGCGGTGCTCAAGACCGGGGCGGCGTATCTGCCGATCGATCCGGGTCTGCCTGATGCGCGGATCGAGTTCATGCTCACCGACGCCACCCCGATCGCCGTCGTGACGACTGCGGAACTGCGGCCGCGGCTCGACGGATGCGAGCCGACCGTCGTCGACATCGCGCACCCCGACGTAGCCACTCAACCCGGTGCCGCATTGCCTCCGCCCGCACCCGACGACATTGCCTACCTCATCTACACCTCCGGGACCACCGGTGTTCCGAAGGGCGTCGCCGTCACCCACCACAACGTGACTCAGCTCCTGCGATCGCTCAACCCTTCCGGACTGGTTTGGGCGCAGTGGCATTCGTTGGCCTTCGACGCCTCTGTCGAAGAGATCTGGAGTGCGTTGCTGTTCGGGGGCCGGCTGGTGGTGGTGCCCGAAGGGGTGGCCGGCTCGCCCGACGACTTCCGCGCGTTGCTCATCGACGAGCGGGTAGAGATGCTGAGCCAAACCCCCTCGGCCCTGGCAGCGCTACCCGCCGAAAACTTGGGAGCGACAACGCTACTGGTGGCCGGCGAAGCGTGTCCGGCCGAGGTCGTGGATCGATGGGCACCGGGACGGCTTATGGTCAACGGCTACGGCCCGACCGAGACCACCGTGTGCGCGACCAGAAGTGCGCCGTTGACGCCGGACTCGGGCGTGCCGCCGATCGGCGCGCCGGTGTCCGGGGCGGCGGCGTTCGTCCTCGACGAATGGTTACGTCCGGTTCCCGCCGATGTCGTTGGCGAGCTGTATATCGCGGGCCGCGGCGTGGCCGTCGGGTATTGGCGGCGGGCCGGCCTATCCGCGTCGCGGTTTGTCGCCTGCCCGTTCGGGTCGCCCGGAGGGCGCATGTACCGCACCGGGGATCTGGTGCGCTGGGACACGAGCGGGCAACTGCACTATGTGGGCCGCGCCGACGAGCAGGTCAAAATTCGTGGATACCGCATAGAACTCGGCGAAGTCCGCGCCGCATTGGCCGCGCTGGACGGTGTGGATCAGGCCGCGGTGATCACCCGCGAAGACCAACCCGGCGCCCCGCGCCTGGTCGGCTACGTCACCGGCACGATCGACGCGGCCGACGCGCGCGCCGCGCTGGCCGGTCG
>NZ_LZJJ01000312.1:0-23318 GCF_001667625.1 Mycobacterium sp. E1715 | reverse complement strand
TCACCCGGCTGCGGCCCTCGGGCCGCGGCGCGGACGTCTGGGAGGATCTGCACCCCACGGCCGCCCAGCAGGTTCAGCTCTACGAGTGGCTGGTGGCCAAGGGCGAGCGGGTGCTCACCGGCGACTCCTTCTTCCACCTGGCGCCACTGGGCTCCTCCGGCGCGCTGGCCGGCCTGAACATGTGCGGCGCCGGCCGGGTGGTGTGCCTGATCGACCCGGTGGGCGACGTGTATGCCTGCCCGTTCGCCATCCACGACCGCTTCCTGGCCGGAAATGTGTTGACCGACAACGGGTTCGACAATGTCTGGAAGAACGCCCCGCTGTTTCGCGAGCTGCGGAAGCCGCAGTCCGCGGGCGCCTGCGGCAGCTGCGGGCACTACGACGCCTGCCGGGGCGGCTGCATGGCGGCCAAGTTCTTCACCGGCCTGCCGATGGACGGCCCGGACCCCGAGTGCGTCCAGGGCCACAGCGAGGCGGCGCTGGCCCGGCGGCGCGAGACGCCGCGCCCCCGCGCCGACCACTCCCGGAAGTCCGGCGGCCCGGTACCCCTGACACTGTCTCGGCCGCCCGCCCGCCTGTGCAACGAAAGCCCCGTTTAGACCATGGCCGGCCAATGGTTCGAAACGGTCGCCATCGCGCAGGAACGCGCGAAACGGCGGCTGCCCAAATCCGTCTATTCGTCCCTGATTTCCGCGAGCGAAAAAGGGGTCACGGTCGGCGACAATGTCGCGGCGTTCAGCGAACTCGGTTTCGCGCCCCACGTCGTCGGCGCACAGGAAAAGCGCGACCTGGCGACCACCGTTATGGGCCAAGATATTTCACTGCCGGTGATCATTTCGCCCACCGGTGTCCAGGCGGTCGACCCCGACGGGGAAGTGGCCGTCGCGCGGGCCGCCGCGGCGCGCGGAACTGCGATGGGCCTGTCCTCGTTCGCGAGCAAACCGATCGAGGAGGTCATCGCCGCCAACCCCAAGGTCTTCTTCCAGGTGTACTGGCTGGGCGGGCGGGACGCGATCGCCGAGCGGGTGGAACGGGCCCGTCAGGCCGGCGCGGCCGGCCTGATCGTCACCACCGACTGGACCTTCTCCCACGGCCGCGACTGGGGCAGCCCGCAGATCCCCGAGCAGATGAACCTGCGGACCATCCTGCGGCTGTCGCCGGAGGCGATCACGCGTCCGCGGTGGCTGTGGAAGTTCGGCAAGACCCTGCACCCGCCCGAGCTGCGGGTGCCCAACCAGGGGCGCCGCGGCGAGCCCGGCCCGCCGTTCTTCGCGGCCTACGGGGAGTGGATGGGCACGCCGCCCCCGACGTGGGAGGACATCGCCTGGCTGCGGGAGTTGTGGGGCGGGCCCTTCATGCTCAAGGGTGTGATGCGCGTCGACGACGCGAAAAGGGCTGTGGATGCCGGAGTTTCGGCGATCTCGGTGTCGAACCACGGCGGCAACAACCTGGACGGCACGCCGGCGTCGATCCGGGCCCTGCCCGCGGTGGCCGCCGCGGTCGGCGATCAGGTGGAGGTGCTGCTCGACGGCGGCATCCGCCGCGGGAGCGACGTCGTCAAGGCCGTGGCGCTGGGCGCCCGCGCGGTGATGATCGGCCGCGCCTACCTATGGGGCCTGGCGGCCGCCGGCCAGGCCGGCGTGGAGAACGTCCTCGACATCCTGCGCGGCGGCATCGACTCGGCGCTCATGGGGCTGGGCCACGCGAGTGTGGCAGACCTCGGCGCGGACGACATCCTGGTGCCGCCCGGCTTCACCCGGGCGCTCGGCGTGCCACCCACCGGGAATACCTGAGCAGCCAATTACCGATATCCGCGGCAGGCCTATCCGGATGATTGACGCCCCCGCAAACGGTGGTACAAGCGTGGTGCCCGTGACGAACGAGCACAAAATTCGAACGCCCGATGAACCAGCCAGAAAAAAATAGTTTTCACCAGACAACAATTGGTGCACGCCAGGTGAATTCGTCCTACCATCACCGAGTGCCCGTACTCGGCGAATTGGCGATGGCCACATCAGGCCGGCTATCGGGCACCTCGCCGTCGATATTGATCCCGCTCGGGTCCACCGAACAGCACGGTCCGCACCTGCCGTTGGACACCGACACCCGCATCGCCACCGCGGTCGCGCGCGGCGCCCGGGCCGGTCTGGATGGCGACTGGTGGGTGGCGCCGGCCGTCGCCTACGGCGCCAGCGGCGAGCACCAGAGCTTCGCCGGAACGATCTCCATCGGTACCGAAGCCCTGACCGCGTTGCTGGTCGAGTACGGCCGGTCGGCCGCCGACTGGGCCCGGCGCCTGGTCTTCGTCAACGGCCACGGCGGCAACATCGCCGCCCTGACCGCCGCCGTGACCCGGCTGCGGGCCGAGGGCCGCGACGCCGGCTGGTGCCCATGCCTGGCCGGCGGCGGCGATGCCCACGCCGGGCACACCGAAACCTCGCTGGTGCTGCACATCTCGCCAGCCGACGTGCTGACCGACCGGTGGCTCGCGGGCAACAGGGCGCCGCTGTCGGAATTGCTGCCGTCGATGCGCCGCGGGGGAGTCGCCGCCGTCAGCCCCGTCGGCGTGCTGGGGGACCCGACCACCGCGACCGCCGCCGACGGCGAGCGCATCCTCGCCGAGATGGTGGACACCTGTGTCCGTCGAGTGGTCCGCTGGTCGCCCGGGCGCGACGGAATGCTGACATGAGCCAGCCCCGGCTGCCCGACGGCTTCGCCGTCCAGGTCGATCGCCGCGTCCGGGTGCTGGGCGACGGCTCGGCGCTGCTCGGTGGTTCGCCGACGCGGCTGCTGAAGCTGGCGCCGGCCGCCCAGGACTTGCTCTGCGACGGCCGGCTGAAGGTGCGCGACGACGTGAGCGCGCAGCTGGCCCGGACGCTGCTGGACGCCACGGTGGCGCATCCGCGGCCCGCGGGCGGACCGTCGCACCACGACGTGACCGTGGTAATCCCGGTGCGGGACAATCTTTCCGGCGTGCGCCGCCTGGTCAGCTCGCTGCGCGGCCTGCGCGTCATCGTGGTGGACGACGGTTCCTCGCCGCCGATCGAGCCGGCCGACTTCGTCGGCGCGCACTGCGACGTCGAGGTGTTGCGCCACTCGCGCAGCAAGGGCCCGGCGGCCGCGCGCAACACCGGGCTGGCGGCCTGCACCACCGACTTCGTCGCCTTCCTGGACTCCGACGTCGCGCCCCGGCGCGGATGGCTGGAGGCGCTGCTCGGGCATTTCTGCGACCCCACCGTCGCCCTGGTCGCCCCGCGCATCGTCGGTTTGTCGCACAGCGAGAACGTGGTGGCGCGGTACGAGGCGGTGCACTCGTCGCTCGACCTCGGCGAGCGCGAAGCGCCGGTGCTGCCCCACAGCACGGTGTCCTACGTGCCCAGCGCGGCGATCATCTGTCGCTGCGCCGCCCTGCGCGGGGTCGGCGGGTTCGACGAGACCCTGCAATCGGGCGAGGACGTCGACCTGTGCTGGCGGCTCATCGAAGCGGGCGCGCGGCTGCGCTACGAGCCCATCGCGCTGGTCGCCCACGACCATCGCACCGAGCTGCGGGATTGGATCGCGCGCAAGGCATTCTATGGCGGTTCGGCCGCGCCGCTGTCCGTCCGCCACCCGGACAAGACGGCGCCGGTGGTGATCTCCGGCTGGGCGTTGATGACCTGGATCCTGGTGGCGTTCGGGACCAGCCTGACCCAGCTGGCGTCTGTCCTCGTCGCCGTGCTCACCGGTCGCCGGATCGCCAGGGCCATGCGGGGCGCCGAGACGTCGATCACCGACGTGGTGCTGATCGCCGGCCGCGGCCTGTGGTCGGCAGCGCTGCAGCTGGCGTCGGCCCTGTGCAGGCACTACTGGCCGCTGGCGTTGCTGGCCGCCACGCTGTCGCGGCATTTCCGACACGTCGTGCTGGTCGCGGCGATCATGGACGGCGTGGTGGACTGGCTGCGCCGCAGGGACGCCGTCGGCGACGACGCCGAACCGATCGGCCTGCTCACCTACCTGGTGCTCAAACGTGTCGACGACCTGGCGTACGGGCTCGGATTGTGGTGGGGTGTGCTGCGGGAGCGCAACCTGCGCGCGCTGAAACCGCAGATTCGGAGCTAGCCGCCACCTTGACCCCCCTTGAGTAAGGCCGCCCCGCACAGCGACGTGCTGATCGTCGGTGCCGGCAGCGCTGGATCGGTTGTTGCCGAACGTCTTTCCATCGATCCCCGCCGCACCGTGACCGTGCTGGAGGCGGGGCCGGCCCTCGATGACCCCGGATTGCTCGCTCAGACCGCCAACGGTCTGCAGCTGCCGATCGGGGCCGGCAGTCCACTGGTGCGGCGGTACCAGACCAGCCTCACCGATCGGCCCATGCGCCGGCATCCGATCGTGCGCGGGGCCACGGTCGGCGGCTCGGGCGCGGTGAACGGCGGCTACTTCTGCCGCGGGCTGCCCCGCGACTTCGATAGCCGGGCGCTGCCCGGGTGGGCCTGGTCCGATGTCCTGGGTAGCTTCCGGGCCATCGAGACCGACCTGGATTTCGCCGGCCCCGCCCACGGCGACAGCGGCCCCATCCGGGTGCGGCGCACCCACGAAATGACCGGAACCACCGAGCGTTTCATCACCGCCGTGCGCGGCGCCGGGTTCGACTGGATCGACGATCTCAACGACGTCGGGCCCGAACCGGTTTCGGGGGTGGGCGCCGTTCCGCTCAACATCGTCGACGGCGTGCGCACCGGATCCGGAGCCGGCTTTCTGCTCCCGGCTCTTGGCCGGCCGAACCTGACGTTGCACGCGCGGACACGCGCACTGCGTTTGCGATTTGCCGGGACCGCGGCGGTCGGTGTCGACGCCATCGGCCCGCACGGCGGCGTGACCGTCACCGCCGACCGGATCGTGTTGTGCACCGGCGCCATTCAAACGGCGCAGCTGCTCATGCTTTCCGGCGTCGGGACGGAGGAGGGTTTGCGGGCCGTTGGCGTGCCCGTGCTGGCCCCGCTGCCGGTGGGGGAGTCGTTCAGCGATCACCCCGAGTGGGTGCTGTCCACCGACTGGACGGTGGCGCCCGGCCGGCCGGTTCTCGAGGCCGTCCTCAGCACCGCCGATGACCTCGAGATCAGGCCCTACACGGGCGGATTCGTCGCGATGACCGGTGACGGCACCGCCGGGCACGCCGACTGGCCGCACATCGGCGTGGCGCTGATGCAGCCGCGGGCGCGCGGGCGCATCACGCTGGTGTCGGCGGACCCCGACGTGGCTCCCCGCATCGAGCATCGTTACGACAGCGAGCCGGACGACGTCGCGGCGCTGCGGCGCGGGGCCGAAATGGCTCGTGAATTGGCCGGTGCGGCAACGGATGTCGGCGCCCCGGTGTGGTCGACATCGCAACATCTGTGCGGCACGGCGCCGATGGGTCCCGATACCGACCCGCGGGCCGTCGTCGACCCGCGCTGCCGGGTGCACGGCGTCGACAACCTGTGGGTGATCGACGGCTCGATCCTGCCGGCCATCACCAGCCGCGGGCCGCACGCCACCATCGTGATGCTCGGGCACCGGGCCGCGGAATTCGTTGATTGAGGCGCCCGGGTATGGGGGCGGGCCCCACGGTGAGGCATGGGGCCCGCCCGCGAGCGGTTGATGTTCATGCGGTCCACGTAGATGGCCACGACAAGTGGCGGTGCGCGCGCAAGAGTGCGTCGCGCGAACGATGCGTCGCAATATTCGTGGACGGCACGACCGCTGTCTCGCTCGTTCGACCTCCCTTCGATCGTCTGAAAAGGGCTTAGCGGCTTGGTGTCACGCTTGCCGCGGAGGTGAACGCTCCCGCGCCCAGACCAGGGAGACCGGCCAGTCGGTTCGGCGTCTGCGGGCGTGCGTCGAGCACGCGGTGTCAGTCGGTTCGGTGGACACGATGGTGCCCGTGCGGCGGGGGCGCCGCCGCACCGAGGGCAATTCGCAGGTGGGGTGTCGAGCTGGGCCGCTCGGTCGCCGCAGGCGTATCCATTCGGCCTCCACGATCGACGCCGCCTCGCACAGCGCCGGGCATCCCGGCTCGACCACGCTCGTATCACTTATCAACACCACATCCACCTCGCGCTTACTTCAGAGATGACCTGTATCTGTCGATGTACATCCGGTGATACCAGAATCGGCGGACGTTTTCAAGCACTCCCGGCGGGGTCGAGTCGGTTGAACCCGATGTCGGACAACGGTATTGGGCGGCTCCGAGCGGGTTAGCGCCGACGTCGGGCGAGCAGGCGGCGGATCGGCCGCAGCTGCCGGCCGTCGCGGCCCGGGGCCCAAATGCCGACCAGCATCGCGGCGACGGCGACGATCACGGCCATCGTGATGGTCGACGCGTGTAAGGCCGCCAGGAACGCGGTCTTGCTGGCCTCGGCGAGCTGGTGGCCCTGGGGCCCCAGCCGGCCGGCGACCTCGACGGCCTTGGCCAGCGAATCGGTGGCCGGGCCGCGGACCGGCTCGGGGAAGCCCGCCAACTTCGGCGCGAGCTCGTGCGAATACCGGCCGGCCAGAATGGAACCGGCCACCGCGATGCCCAGCGCGCCGCCCATCTCCCGGGAGGTGTCGTTCACCGCGGAGGCGACGCCCTGCTTCTCGTCGGGCACCGCCCCCATGATCGCCGACGTCGTCGGCGCCGTGCAGATTCCGATGCCGGTGGCCAATATCAATGTCGGCCAAGCGAATTCCAGATAAGAGGAGTGCAGGTTCAGCCGGTACATGCAGGCGAAGCCGACCGCCATCAGCAGCGTCCCGACGAACAGCACAAGGCGCAGACCGAGTTTGGGCACGTACCAGAAGGACAGCGCCGAGAAGATGGCCAGCGGCACCATGAACGGCCCGAAGGAGATGGCCGTCGCAAGGGGCGAATAGCCCATGATCTGCTGCACGTACTGCATCCCGATGTAGAAGAACCCGAACGTCGCGCCGAACAGGATGACGATCGCGGAGACGCCGGTGGCGAAATTCGGGTCGGCGAACAGCCGGACGTCCAGCAGCGGTTGGCGGCCGCGCCCGGCGAGCCGCAACTGCACGGCAGCGAAGGCCGCGGCGAGCACCGCACCCGCGGCCAGGCCGCCCCAGACCAGCGGGTCGCTCCACCCTCGGGTCGGCGCCTCCAGGATCGCGGCCACGGCGATGGCCACCGCGGCGCCGATCAGAACGGCGCCCAGCGAATCGATCCGCGGCGCGCCGCTGTCCCGCGACGAGGCGACGGTGCACGCCAGCGCGAAGATGACCAGCCCGGCGGCGCCCAGGGACCAGAAGATCGCGTGCCAGTCCCAGAACCGCAGCAGCAGGCCCGAACCGAGCATGCCCAGCACGCCGCCGGATCCGGCCGTGCCGGCCCAGATGCCGACCGCCTTGGTGCGGTCGTCTTTCGGATAGGCCACGGTCAGCAGCGACAGGGTCGCCGGCATCACGAAGGCGGCGCCAATGCCGGCCACCGCCCGCCCGGCGATGAGCTGCGCCGGGCTGTGCAGCATCGCCGGCGCCATCGAGCCGACCGAGAAGACGATCAGCCCGATCAACAGGGCGCCGCGCCTGCCGTAGCGGTCGCCGATCGCGCCCGCCGGCAACAGCAGGCACGCGAGCGCCACGGTGTAGCCGTCGACGACCCAGTTGAGCTGGGACTGCGTGGCCGAGGTGGCCACCGCCAAGTCCCCAAGCGCGGTGTTCAGCGCCGTCATCGACGCGACGACCAGCGCGACGCCCATGCAGGCGACGGCCAGCGTCCAGTTTCGCGCTCGGGGGCTACCGCCGATGCGGACTGCGTCAGTACGCTGGTCGGGCCGGGCCAGGGTTTCGACCATGCTGCGCCTCCTCACGGTGGCGTTGGGAGTTTCGAGACCAATGGTCTTGTAGGTAGACCGATAGTCTCGTTCTCAAACTCGGAGGTGGGTCACAATTACCGGCGGTACCACCGATCCCCGTCCAGCGCGTTCGCGGGCCCGTTTGCTCGAGGCCGCGGCCACGTTGCTGCGGTCAGGGGGGCCCAGCGCGGTGACCGTCGACGCGGTCACCCGTACCGCCAACGTGGCCAGGGCCACGCTGTATCGCCACTTCCCGAGCGGAAACGACCTGCTGGCAGCGGCTTTCAACAGCCTCATCCCGCCGTCTCCGACGCCGCCGGCCGAGGGATCGCTGCGTGATCGCCTGGTGGCGGTGGTGCTGGCCCAGGCGGAGTCGGTGGCGCAGGCGCCGGCGCTGATGACGGCCATGTCGTGGTTGTCCATGGGGCGGGACCTGGACGAGCTGCCGGAACCCCGCGACTGCGCCGTGAACAGCACGGCGATCACCACGCTGCGTGAGCGCATCGCCCAGCAGTACGCCGCGCCGTTCGACGCCATCTTCGACAGCCCCGAGGCCGCCGAGCTGGGCGAGGTGGACCGGTCGCGGGCCATCGCGCTGCTCATCGGGCCCCTCGTGCTGGGCCGCCTGTCCACGCTTCCCGACTTCGATTACCGCGAGTGCGCGCTCGCCGCGGTCGACGGTTTCCTCTATGTTCAGCGCGCACACAACCGGGCGGGCGCCGCGAGCGTCGAACCGGCGGGCGCCTGAGGGCCAAAAGGGCAGGTCGGCGGCCTTCGCCCGGGATTTGGCCAAACCCATGATCTAGGGCATACTGTTCAGGTTGCCTTGGGCCAGGTTCGCGCCTGGTCGGGCATACGACCAGCGCCCAAACGGGCGCGTCCGGTCCCATCCTTGGAGCGCGACAATTTCGCCGCGGTCCAGGCTGCGTGAGGGTGACACACCCGACCGCGGGGGCCGGTGGACCACGACAGGTAAACAGCGGCGCAGTATCCGGCGCGACGCTCGATCGGCCAGGCCGATCAGCGCGCTGGGAGCACCAGGTCCGGACACGGATTTTTGTAAGTGGAGTGAGGGTAGGAGAAGCGTGGCGGGACAAAAGATCCGCATCAGGCTCAAGGCCTACGACCATGAGGCCATCGACGCATCGGCGCGCAAAATCGTCGAGACCGTCGTCCGCACGGGTGCCAGTGTCGTAGGTCCGGTGCCGCTGCCGACCGAGAAGAACGTGTATTGCGTCATCCGCTCTCCGCATAAGTACAAGGACTCGCGGGAGCACTTCGAGATGCGTACTCACAAGCGGCTGATCGACATCCTCGACCCGACGCCGAAGACCGTCGACGCGCTGATGCGCATCGACCTTCCGGCAAGTGTCGACGTCAACATCCAGTAGGAGATCCAGAGCTCATGGCAAGAAAAGGCATTCTGGGTACCAAGCTGGGCATGACGCAGGTGTTCGACGAGAACAACCGGGTCGTCCCGGTGACGGTGGTCAAAGCAGGGCCCAATGTGGTCACCCGGATCCGCACACCCGAGCGCGACGGTTACAGCGCCGTTCAGCTGGCGTACGGCGAGATCAGCCCCCGCAAGGTGAACAAGCCGGTGACCGGGCAGTACAGCGCCGCGGGTGTCAACCCGCGCAGGCACCTCGCCGAGTTGCGGCTCGATGACGAGGCCGCGGCCAGCGAATACGAGGTCGGCCAGGAGCTGACCGCGGAGATCTTCGCCGACGGCAGCTACGTCGACGTGACCGGAACCTCCAAGGGGAAGGGCTTCGCCGGCACCATGAAGCGCCACGGTTTCCGCGGCCAGGGCGCCAGCCACGGTGCGCAGGCGGTCCACCGCCGGCCGGGTTCCATCGGTGGTTGTGCCACCCCCGCCCGGGTGTTCAAGGGCACCCGGATGGCGGGCCGGATGGGCAACGACCGGGTCACGGTGCAGAACCTGGTGGTGCACAAGGTCGATGCCGAGAACGGCGTGCTGTTGATCAAGGGCGCGGTCCCCGGCCGCACCGGTGGGCTCGTGGTGGTCCGCAGCGCGATCAAACGAGGTGAGAAGTAATGGCAGCACTCAAGATCGACGTCAAGACGCCCGACGGCAAGGTCGAGGGCTCTGTCGAGTTGCCGGCCGAATTGTTCGACGCCCCGGCCAATATCGCGCTGATGCACCAGGTGGTCACCGCGCAGCGGGCGGCGGCGCGTCAGGGCACGCACTCGACGAAGACCCGCGGTGAGGTCAGCGGCGGTGGGCGGAAGCCGTACCGGCAGAAGGGAACCGGCCGCGCCCGTCAGGGTTCGACGCGGGCCCCGCAGTTCACCGGCGGTGGCGTGGTGCACGGTCCCAAGCCGCGCGACTACTCCCAGCGCACCCCGAAGAAGATGATCGTCGCGGCGTTGCGCGGCGCGTTGTCCGACCGGGCCCGCAACGGCCGCATCCACGCGGTCACCGAGCTGGTGTCGGGTCAGACGCCGTCGACCAAGAACGCCAAGGCGTTCCTGGGCACGCTGACCGATCGCAAGAAGGTGCTGATCGTGATCGGCCGCAGCGACGAGGCCGGCGCCAAGAGCGTGCGCAACCTGCCCGGCGTTCACATCCTGACGCCCGATCAGCTCAACACCTATGACGTGCTGCGCTCCGACGACGTGGTTTTCAGCGTCGAGGCCCTCAACGCCTACATCGGTGGCAACACGGCTAGCACCGAGGAGGTTTCGGCGTAGATGGCGACCATCACCGACCCCCGCGACATCATCCTGGCCCCGGTCATCTCGGAGAAGTCCTATGGGCTGCTGGATGAGAACGTGTACACCTTTGTGGTGCACCCCGATTCGAACAAGACGCAGATCAAGATCGCCATCGAGAAGATCTTCTCCGTCAAGGTCGCGTCGGTGAACACCGCGAACCGGCAGGGCAAGCGCAAGCGCACCAGGACCGGGTACGGCAAGCGCAAGGGCACCAAGCGGGCCATCGTCACGCTGGCGCCGGGTAGCAAGCCGATCGACCTGTTCGGGGCCCCGGCCTAGCCGCGCGCGAGAGAAAGACCTGATGAGACATGGCAATTCGTAAGTACAAGCCGACGAGCCCGGGCCGCCGCGGCTCCAGCGTGTCCGACTTCGCCGAGGTCACCCGGGCGGAGCCGGAGAAGTCGTTGGTGCGTCCGCTGCACGGCCACGGTGGCCGTAACGCGCACGGCCGCATCACCACCCGCCACAAGGGCGGTGGCCACAAGCGCGCCTACCGGGTGATCGACTTCCGTCGCAACGACAAGGACGGGGTCAACGCCAAGGTGGCGCACATCGAGTACGACCCCAACCGCACCGCCAACATCGCGCTGCTGCACTACCTGGACGGCGAGAAGCGTTACATCATCGCGCCGCAGGGCCTTTCGCAGGGCGACGTGGTGGAGTCGGGCGCCAACGCCGACATCAAGCCGGGCAACAACTTGCCGCTGCGCAACATCCCGGCCGGTACCGTGATCCACGCCGTTGAGCTGCGGCCGGGCGGTGGCGCCAAGCTGGCGCGGTCCGCCGGCTCGAGCATCCAGTTGCTCGGCAAGGAGGGCACCTACGCGTCGCTGCGGATGCCCAGCGGTGAGATCCGCCGCGTCGACGTGCGCTGCCGCGCCACGGTCGGCGAGGTGGGCAACGCCGAGCAGGCGAACATCAACTGGGGCAAGGCCGGCCGCATGCGGTGGAAGGGCAAGCGCCCCTCGGTCCGCGGTGTGGTCATGAACCCGGTGGACCACCCGCACGGTGGTGGTGAGGGTAAGACCTCCGGTGGCCGGCACCCGGTGAGCCCGTGGGGCAAGCCGGAGGGCCGCACCCGCCACCCGAATAAGGCCAGCAACAAACTCATCGTCCGGCGCCGGCGCACCGGCAAGAAGCACGGTCGCTAGGAAGTCGAGGAGTAACACATGCCACGCAGCCTGAAGAAGGGCCCGTTCGTCGACGACCACCTGCTGAAGAAGGTGGACGCGCAGAACGAGAAGAACACCAAGCAGGTCATCAAGACCTGGTCGCGGCGTTCGACGATCATCCCGGACTTCATCGGCCACACCTTCGCCGTCCACGACGGGCGCAAGCACGTCCCGGTGTTCGTCACCGAGGCGATGGTCGGCCACAAGCTTGGTGAATTCGCGCCGACGCGCACCTTCAAGGGACACATCAAGGACGACCGGAAGGCCAAACGGCGATGACCACAACCGAATTCCCGTCCGCGGTCGCCAAGGCGCGGTTCGTGCGGGTGTCGCCGACCAAGGCACGCCGGGTGATCGACCTGGTGCGCGGCAAGTCGGTGAACGACGCGCTCGACATCCTGCGCTGGGCGCCGCAGGCGGCCAGTGAGCCGGTGGCCAAGGTGATCGCCAGCGCCGCGGCGAACGCGCAGAACAACAACGGGCTGGACCCGGCCACCCTGGTGGTCGCCACGGTCTATGCCGACGAGGGCCCGACCGCCAAGCGCATCCGCCCGCGCGCCCAGGGGCGCGCGTTCCGGATCCGCAAGCGCACCAGCCACATCACGGTCGTGGTGGAGAGCCGGCCGGCCAAGGACCAGCGTTCGGCGAAGTCGACGAGGGCCCGCCGGGCCGAGGCCAGCAAGGCGGCCGCGAAGGCGCCCGCGAAGAAGGCGGCCACCAAGGCCCCGGCCAAGAAAGCGGCCGCCAAGAAGGCGCCGGCCAAGAAGGCACCTGCCAAAACGTCTGAGACTTCTGAGGCGAAGGGAGGCTCAGACTAGTGGGCCAGAAGATCAATCCGCACGGCTTCCGGCTGGGCATCACCACGGACTGGAAGTCGCGCTGGTACGCCGACAAGCAGTACGCGGACTACGTCAAGGAAGACGTCGCGATCCGGCGGCTGCTGTCCACCGGTCTGGAGCGCGCCGGCATCGCCGACGTGGAGATCGAGCGCACCCGTGACCGGGTGCGCGTCGACATCCACACCGCACGCCCCGGCATCGTGATCGGGCGTCGCGGCACCGAGGCCGACCGCATCCGCGCGGACCTGGAGAAGCTGACCGGCAAGCAGGTTCAGCTCAACATCCTCGAGGTCAGAAACCCCGAGTCGCAGGCCCAGCTGGTGGCGCAGGGCGTCGCCGAGCAGCTGAGCAACCGGGTGGCGTTCCGCCGCGCCATGCGTAAGGCCATCCAGTCGGCGATGCGCCAGCCCAACGTCAAGGGCATCCGGGTGCAATGCTCGGGTCGTCTCGGCGGTGCGGAGATGAGCCGTTCGGAGTTCTACCGCGAGGGCCGGGTGCCGCTGCACACGCTGCGCGCCGACATCGACTACGGCCTGTATGAGGCCAAGACCACCTTCGGCCGGATCGGTGTGAAGGTGTGGATCTACAAGGGCGACATCGTCGGTGGCAAGCGGGAATTGGCCGCGGCCGCGCCGGCGGGCGCCGACCGTCCGCGCCGCGAGCGTCCGTCGGGCACCCGCCCCCGGCGCAGCGGTGCGTCGGGCACGACGGCGACCAGCACCGAGGCCGGCCGCGCCGCAGCGGGCGCCGAGGAGCAGGCCGCCGCGGCCGAGGCCCCGCCCGCTCCAGAACCGCAGAGCACGGAGAGCTGAACCATGTTGATTCCCCGCAGGGTTAAACACCGTAAGCAACACCACCCCCGCCAGCGCGGCATCGCCAGCGGTGGCACCGCGGTGAACTTCGGCGACTACGGCATTCAGGCGCTCGAGCACGCCTACGTGACCAACCGGCAGATCGAGTCCGCCCGTATCGCGATCAACCGCCACATCAAGCGTGGGGGCAAGGTGTGGATCAACGTCTTCCCGGACCGCCCGCTGACCAAGAAGCCCGCCGAGACCCGGATGGGTTCGGGTAAGGGCTCCCCCGAATGGTGGGTGGTCAACGTCAAGCCGGGCCGCGTGCTGTTCGAGCTGAGCTACCCCAACGAGCAGGTGGCCCGGGCGGCACTCACCCGTGCAATCCACAAGTTGCCGATCAAGGCACGCATCGTGACTCGAGAGGATCAGTTCTGATGGCAGTGGGAATTTCGCCTGGTGAACTGCGTGAGCTCACCGACGAGGAGCTGACCGAGCGTCTGCGCGAATCCAAGGAGGAGCTGTTCAACCTCCGCTTCCAGATGGCGACCGGGCAGCTGTCGAACAACCGCCGGCTGCGCACGGTGCGTCAGGAGATCGCGCGCGTCTACACGGTGCTGCGCGAACGAGAACTGGGCCTGGCTTCCGGGCCCGACGGTAAGGAATCGTGATGGCAGAAGCGAAGAAGGCGCCGGCAAAGGCGGCCGCGAAGGACACCGGGTCGAAAGAGAAGGGCCCCAAGCACACTCCGGCCAACCCCAAGGTGCGTGGCCGGCGCAAGGTGCGCATCGGTTACGTGGTGAGTGACAAGATGCAGAAGACCATCGTCGTCGAGCTCGAAGACCGCGTCCGTCACCCGCTGTACGGCAAGATCATCCGTACCACCAAGAAGGTGAAGGCGCACGACGAGAACAGCACCGCGGGCATCGGCGACCGCGTCTCGCTGATGGAGACGCGCCCGACGTCGGCCACCAAACGGTGGCGGCTCGTCGAAATCCTGGAGAAGGCCAAGTAGCTCCGAAGCGACATCGAAACGCCCGGGTCCCGATGGTCCCGGGCGTTTTGCTTTGGCAGGGTTGACGGTCCGCGAAAAGCGATCGGAATTTTCGCGGCCGCGTTACTCTCGGCGCATGTCGCCTGACTCCCGCGCCTTCGAGGGCAAGATCGAGCTGGACATCCGGGACTCCGAACCGGACTGGGGCCCGTACGCCGCGCCGACCGCCCCCGAGAACTCGCCCAACATCCTCTACCTGGTGTGGGACGACACCGGGATAGCGACGTGGGACTGCTTCGGCGGCCTGGTCGAGATGCCGGCGATGACCCGCATCGCCGAGCGGGGTGTCCGGCTGTCGCAGTTCCATACCACCGCGCTGTGCTCGCCGACCCGCGCGTCGCTGCTCACCGGCCGCAACGCCACCACGGTCGGCATGGCCACCATCGAGGAGTTCACCGACGCGTTCCCCAACGCCAACGGCCGCATCCCGTTCGACACCGCGCTGCTCTCCGAGGTGCTCGCCGAGCGCGGCTACAACACGTACTGCGTCGGCAAGTGGCACCTGACGCCGCTCGAGGAGTCCAATCTGGCGTCGACGAAACGACATTGGCCGACCTCGCGCGGCTTCGAGCGGTTCTACGGTTTCCTGGGCGGCGAGACCGACCAGTGGTATCCCGACCTGGTGTACGACAACCATCCGGTCAACCCGCCGGGTACACCGGAGGACGGTTACCACCTCTCGAAGGACCTCGCCGACAAGACCATCGAGTTCATCCGCGACGCCAAGGTGATCGCGCCGGACAAGCCGTGGTTCAGCTACGTGTGCCCGGGCGCCGGGCACGCGCCGCACCACGTGTTCTCCGAGTGGGCGGACCGCTACGCCGGCCGGTTCGACATGGGCTACGAGCGGTACCGCGAGATCGTGCTGGAGAACCAGAAGTCGTTGGGGATCGTGCCGCCCGACACCGAGCTCTCGCCGGTCAACCCGTACGCGGACGTTACGGGGCCGAAGGGCGAGCCCTGGCCGCTGCAGGACACGGTGCGACCGTGGGACTCGCTGAACCCCGACGAGCAGAGGCTCTTCGCCCGCATGGCCGAGGTGTTCGCAGGCTTCCTCAGCTACACCGACGCCCAGATCGGCCGGATCCTGGACTATCTGGAGGAATCCGGGCAGCTGGACAACACCATCATCGTGGTGATCTCCGACAACGGCGCCAGCGGGGAGGGCGGCCCCAACGGATCGGTGAACGAGGGCAAGTTCTTCAACGGCTACATCGACACGGTCGAAGAGAGCATGAAGCTGTTCGACCACCTGGGCGGCCCGGAGACGTACAACCATTACCCAATCGGCTGGGCGATGGCGTTCAACACCCCCTACAAGCTGTACAAGCGGTACGCCTCGCACGAAGGCGGCATTGCCGACACGGCCATCATCTCCTGGCCCAATGGCGTTGCCGCACACGGAGAGATCCGCGACAACTACGTCAACGTCTGCGACGTCACGCCCACCGTCTACGACCTGCTCGGCATGACACCGCCCGAGACCGTCAGGGGCATCGCTCAGAAGCCTCTGGACGGAGTGAGTTTCAAAGCGGCCCTTACCGATCCGGCCGCCGACACCGGGAAGCGGACCCAGTTCTACTCCATGCTCGGCACCCGCGGCATCTGGCATCAGGGCTGGTTCGCCAACACCATCCACGCGGCGACCCCGGCCGGCTGGTCGCATTTCGACGCCGACCGCTGGGAGCTGTTCCACATCGAGGCCGACCGCAGCCAGTGCCACGACCTGGCTGCCGAGCACCCGGACAAACTGGAAGAACTCAAGGCGCTGTGGTTCTCCGAGGCCGCCAAGTACAACGGGCTGCCGCTCTCGGACCTGAACATCATCGAGACGATGACGCGGCCCCGCCCATACCTCGGCGGTAATCGGACCAGCTACGTCTACTATCCCGACTGCGCGGACGTCAGCATCGGCGCCGCCGCCGAAATCCAGGGCAGGTCGTTCTCGCTGCTGGCCGAGGTGACCATAGATACCACCGGCGCGGAAGGGGTGCTGTTCAAGCAGGGTGGCGCGCACGGCGGGCACGTGCTGTTCATCCAGGACGGGCGGCTGCATTACGTCTACAACTTCCTGGGCGAGCGCCAGCAGGTGGTCTCCTCATCGGGCGCGGTGCCGCTGGGCAAACACCTGCTGGGGGCGAGCTATTCGCGGACCGGCACCGTGGCCAACAGCCACACGCCACTCGGCGATGTCACGTTGTTCATCGACGACGAAGTGGTCGGAACGCTCGCGGACGTGCAAACCCATCCCGGCACGTTCGGGCTCGCGGGCGCCGGGATCACCGTCGGGCGCAACGGCGGCTCGGGGGTTTGCAGCCGCTACAAGGCCCCGTTCTCCTTTACGGGGGGCACCATCGCGCAGGTCACCGTCGACCTGTCCGGTCGGCCCTACGTTGACGTGGAAGCCGAAGTTGCGCTTGCCTTTTCGCGCGACTGAAGCCGCGGCGCTGTGCCTGCTGGCCGTCGCCGCTGTCGGTTGCGAGAAGACCACCGCCGGCACGGCGACCAGCGGGCCGGCGTCGTCGACGACCTCGGCGACCTCGACGACACGAGTGCCCGACCCGGCCGAGCCGGTGCCCGGTGTCGAAACCACGCTGCCCGACCACATTCCACCCAATGCGCTGGTGTGCTTCCCGCCGCCGCCGGCGAGCGGATCCATGACCAAGGCCTCGGTCGCGGACCCGGCGGCGCCGGTGCTCACGGTGCCGCTGCCGGACGGCTGGCCGTCGACCCCGGGTACCGGTGACGTCGCGCTGACGGCGACGGGCCCCGACGGCATGGCGGTGCGGGTCAGCATCACCCGGACCGATCTCGAACCGGGCGGGGCGTTCCTGCGCTACGCCACCGATCTGCGAACGGCGAATCCGGGAGTCAAGGTCACCGTCACCGCCGCCCAGTTCTGCGGTTACAGCAGCCAGCTACTGAGCGGCACCGGCGGCACGGCCGCAAACGACTTCGCCGACCGCGTCACCCACGTCTGGACGAACACCCAGAAATATCTGGTCGTCGTCCATCTCGAGGGCCCCGGCAAAGCCCAGGGGTTCGAAGCGGCCAAATCCACGCTGATGCAGCAATTCGCGGTCATTATCCCCTGAAACTTGTCGTTTCCCTTGCTAGCATCTGGCCCGTGATGCCTCAATGACCGCCGGGACTCCGGCGCCGCCCGTACCGCCAGCGCCGACCGGTTCCCGTGGCCGGCAAATCGCGATCGCCTTCGGGATCGTCGTCGCCGTCATCGTCATCTACGTCCTGTCCCTGATCGCCGTGCACCTGCTGGCCAAATCGGCGCCCCCTCTGCCCCCGGTCGATTTCAGCAAGCTCGAGGCCGAGGACAGCGTCGTGCAGGTCCACATCGAGAAGCTGGATACCGTCGCGAACCGGCTGACGGTGAACGTGCTTGTCTACCCGAAGGATTCGCTCTACGACAAGAACTTCGGCGTGCTGACCACCGACGCCGCGGTGCGGCTCTATCCGGAGAACGATCTGGGCGATTTGCAGTATCCGGTAGGGAAGGCGCCCGCGCAGGTCAGCACCGCGCTGGTGGCCCACGGCGATCCCGGTAACTGGCCGTTCGACTCGTACAAGACCGAAGTCATCGCGGCCGACGTGTTCACCGGCACCGGCCAGAACCGCGAAAAGGCGGCCGCCCGTGTGGAAGTCACCGGGAAGCTGGACGGCTGGGACGCCACGGTGACCCGAGTGCATGATCCCGAGGACGCCAACCCGGACGTCCAGGACAATGTGATCATCACGTTGCACAGGGCCAAGGGCCCGCTGATCTTCGACCTGGGCATCTGTCTGGTGCTCATCGCTTTGCCCGTGCTGGCGTTGTGGGTGGCCATCCCTGTGGCGCTGGGCAGGACGTCGTTCCTGCCGCCGATGACGACGTGGTACGGCGCGATGCTGTTCGCCATTGTCCCGCTGCGCAACATCTTGCCGGGGAGCCCACCGTACGGGTCGTGGATCGACCAGGCCGTCGTGCTCTGGGTCCTGATCGGTCTGGTCACCGCGATGGCGCTCTTCCTGTTCGGCTGGTGGCGGCAACGCGACCGCAGGCGCGGGCACAAGGCTTAGCCGCTACTCCGAATTCGTCACTCCCGCAGCGCTGATCGAGTCGACGGCGCTCGAGACCCGCGACTGGAAGTCCGGCGAGAGCGGGATGTACCCGTTGCGGGCGAGGTCGACTTGGCCGGGACCGATCGCGGCCTGCAGGAAGGCCTTGACCGCCTTGGCTGTTTCGGGGTCCGCATATTTGGAGCAGACGATCTCGTAGGTGGCCAGCACGATCGGGTAGACGTCGGGCTGGGCGGGGTTGTAGAACGACGAGATGTCGAGCACCAGGTCGTTGCCGCTGCCGATGATCTTGGCGCCGGTGATGGTCTTGCCGACGGTGTCGGTGCCGATGCGCACCGGCCGCAAGGACCTGCGGCTCGCCGGGGTCTTGATCTCGGCGGCGTAAAGCCCTTGCTGCAGCGCGAAAGACAGCTCGTTGTAACTGATCGCGCCCTCGGTGGACTTCACCAGCGCCGCGGTGCCGTTGTTGCCCTGCGCGCCGGTGCCGACGCCGCCGTTGAATGCCTTGCCTGTGCCCTTGTTCCAGGCCCCACCGGACGCCGCCTGCAAATAGGACTGGAAGTTGTCGGTGGTTCCGGACGCGTCGCTGCGATAGATGACGCGGATGTCTTCGGCCGGCATGGACGCGTTCAGTGCGGTGAGGGCCGGGTCATCCCAGCGTGTGATGGTGCCGTCGAAGATCTTGGCGATCGCCGACGCGTCGAGCACCAACGAGTCAACCGAGCCCAGGTTGTAGGTGATCGCCAGCGGGCCGAACACGACGGGCAGGTTCCAGGCGTCGGCGCCACCGCAGCGCTGTTTGGCTGCGGCGTACTGGTTTCCGGCCAGTGGCGTGTCCGATCCACCGAAATCCGTTTTGCCGGCCAGGAAGTCGCTGATTCCCGCGCCGGACCCGTTGGCCGTGTAGTTGAGGGTCTGCCCGGCGCACACCTTGCCGTAGGCCGCGACGAACTTCGTCATCGCGTTGGCCTGCGCGGTCGAACCGCTGGCCGTCAGGGTCTGCTTGCCGCCGCAGTCCACCTTGGCGCCGGCGGCGTAGGCCAGCGTCGGGTGGGGGTCGGTGCTGCAAGCTGACACCGCCACTGCCGCCGCGGCGAGCAGGCTGATGGCGGTCGCCGGTGGGTTGCGCTTCACGGTGGTTGGCTCCTGGTGGCTGCGGTCTCGGCCCGAGCGGGCGACGATGCGTCTGACGCCCGGCGGCTGCGGCGAGCACTGGGGCGACCTGCCCCGATTCGACACACGTCGAGACTTACCGCCATCGCGCCCGCCAAGCAAACAAACATCAGGTGAACGGGCTACCTGCTCCGATGAATGCCCGCTGCGGCTGCCGGCGGAGCCGAGCTGCGCCGTCGACGATTCGCTGCCGAGGCGATCCGCGGCCGCCGGAACGGCTAAAAAGCCTGATTTGGGATATGAATGCGATTCACCGCCGGGGAGATCGAAGTTCGCTACGATCTCTCTGGTGTCGCCTCAGGGTGGCGCATCGATCAATCTCTACCAAGGAGAATGATGGCCAGTCACGCGTCTCCCCCGCAGCAGCAGCCCGCAACTCCAGCAACGCCGCCGCCCGCAACTCCAGCAACGCCGCCGCCCGCCGCCACGGCGTCGGCGCCGCCCGAGCCGCCGCGCAAGCCCAGGCGGCGCCTGATCGTCGGTCTCGTCACCCTGCTCGGCTTCGTCGTGGTCTATTCGCTGACGCTGTTCGGCTTCCACCTGCTGGCCAGGTCGGGGGAGCCGCTCAAGCCGCCGGATTTGAACGCGACGAGCGACACCATCGTGCTGGTCCGGCTCGAGAAGCTGGACACCATCGCCAACCGCCTGACGGTGAAAGTGCTTGTGATTCCCGAAGACTCGATGTTCGACAAACGCCTTGACGTGTTGAAGACCGACACCGCGGTCCGCATGGACCCCCCCAACGACCTCGGTGATCTGCAATACCCGGCGGGGAAGTCGCCGGCGCAGGTCGCCACCACGATCGAGGCGCACGGCGACCCCAACAACTGGCCGTTCGACTCCTATCGGACCGACACCCTCTCGGCCGACGTCCTCGTCGGCCAGGGCGACGCCCGCCAATACATCCCCGCCCGGGTCGAGGTCGCGGGCGCGTTGGACGGCTGGGATGTGAGCGTCCAGCGCGTCGGCGAAGCCAGCCAGGAATCGGACCGGCCGGACAACGTGGTCATCACGCTGCACCGGGCCAAGGGTCCGCTGATCTTCGACCTCGGCATCTGCCTGGTCCTCTTCGCCCTGCCGGCGCTGGCGTTCGCGGTTGCCATCCAGATCGCCCTGGGCAAGCGCAAATTCGTGCCGCCGTTCGTGACGTGGTTCGCCGCGATGCTGTTCGCCGTCATACCGATCCGCAACTTCCTTCCCGGTTCGCCGCCGCCCGGTGCGTGGATCGACCAGGCGCTGGTGATCTGGGTGCTGCTCGCGCTGGTAGGTGCGATGGGCCTGTACATGCTCACGTGGTACCGCCAGTCCGACTGAGGTGCTCGTACCCTGAACGAGTGCTCAGCGAGTTGGTCGACCTACCCGGCGGATCGTTCCGCATGGGCTCGACCAGCTTCTACCCCGAAGAGGCCCCGATCCACACGGTGACCGTTGCCGCCTTTGCGGTGGAACGGCACCCGGTGACCAACGCGCAGTTCGCCGAATTCGTCTCGGCCACAGGGTATGTGACCGTGGCCGAGCAACCGATCGACCCGGCGCTGTATCCGGGCGCCAACCCGGCGGACCTGTGTCCCGGCGCCATGGTTTTCCGGCCCACCTCCGGCCCCGTCGACCTGCGCGACTGGCGGCAATGGTGGGAATGGGTGCCGGGTGCCAGTTGGCGGCATCCGTTCGGCCCGGACAGCGACATCACCGACCGGCCCGATCACCCGGTGGTGCAAGTGGCCTACCCCGACGCCGCCGCATACGCGCGCTGGGCCGGCCGGCGGCTGCCGACCGAGGCCGAGTGGGAGTACGCCGCCCGCGGCGGGTGCGCCGGCACGTACGCGTGGGGGGAGGAGCCCACACCAGCCGGCCGACTGATGGCCAACACCTGGCAGGGCCGGTTCCCCTACCGCAACGACGGCGCACTCGGCTGGGCGGGCACGTCGCCCGTGGGAACGTTTCCACCCAACGGATTCGGCCTGCTCGACATGATCGGCAACGTCTGGGAATGGACCGCCACGGAGTTCTCCGCGCACCACCGGATCGGCGGGCCGCCCAAGGCCTGTTGCGCCCCGACGGGACCCGCGGATCCGACCGTCAGCCAGACGCTGAAGGGTGGTTCGCACCTGTGCGCGCCGGAGTACTGCCACCGGTACCGTCCGGCCGCCCGATCGCCACAGTCACAGGACACCGCGACAACCCACATCGGGTTCCGCTGCGTCGCGCAGCAAACGGACCCCGCTGGCGGAGACGCCCCCCGACACTGAGGCGACGAGCGGGTTACCGCCGCATGGACGGCGAGTGACGGGGCGTTCGTAGGCGCGCACGGTCTGCACGAGTTCGCTAGCATCTGACCACGTGTGGCCCTCGACGCGCCCCGGAACACCGGTGGGTTGCCCGTGACCGCCGAGGCCCCCGCGGCACCGGCCCCGCCGCCCCCGTCGGACGCACCGACGCCGTCCTCGCCGCCCAGTGGCAAACACATGGCGAAACGCCCCCGCATCGTCATCGGCGTGGCCATCCTGGCCGTTGTCGTCACCGCCTACATGTTGTCCCTGTTCGGGGTGCACTGGCTCGAACGGTCGGAGGGGCCACTCCCTCCGCTTGACCTGAGCCAGGGCGGCGGCGATGCGACCATCGTGCAGCTGCAGGTGGAGGAGCTGAAACCGGTCGCCAAACGCCTCGGGGTGAATGTGCTTGTCTACCCGGGCATTTCGGCATACGACAACCGCTTCGACGTGCTGGGGACCGACGTCGCCGTGCGGCTTTATCCGACGAGCGACCTCGGCGACCTGCATTACCCCAAGGGCAAGGCGCCGGCGCAACTCAACACCACCGTCGTGGCGCACGGCGATCCGGGCAACTGGCCGTTCGACTCCTATCGGACCGAGCCGATCTCGGCGGACGCTTTCGTCGGGTCGGGCGAAAACCTGAAGAAGGTGCCCGCGCGGGTCGAGGTGACCGGGGAGTTGGACGGCTGGGACATCAGCGTCAACCGCGTCCACGATCCCGGCGCGCTCCCGACGCAGCGCGGCACCGACAACGGGAACGTGGTCATCACCTTGAAGCGGGCGAAGGGCCCGCTGATCTTCGACTTGGGCATCTGTCTGGTCCTGATCAGCCTGCCCACCCTGGCGCTGCTGGTCGCCATTCCGATGGCGCTGGGCAGAAGGAAGTTCCTGCCGCCATTCGCAACCTGGTACGCCGCGAACCTGTTCGCCATCGTGCCGCTGCGCAACATCCTTCCCGGCGCGCCGCCGCCCGGCTCGTGGATCGACCAAGCCATCGTGCAGTGGGTGTTGATCGCGCTCGTGACGGCGATGAGCCTGTACATCTTCGCCTGGGTCCGGCAGGGGGACTAGCGGGTCGCGGATTTGGCGTGGCGCGCCGGGCCGCGGCGAGTTATCCACAGCCTGAGAAAGTTGGGCTGGACCTGTCGTAGCCGGGTGGCATAATCGAATGTATGTTCGATTCGAGGGTGCCGTCGGCGGAGTCGATCGCCGCGTTGGATGAGCATTTCGAGCGGCGCTATCCGTCGAGGACGGCCGAGTCGTCGGCGTTGCTGGAGTGCGTCGCGGGCATGGCGCGGGCGGAGAATTGTGCGGCGGCGGGGCAGTTGGCGGCGATCGGGGAGTTGTTTGCTTACCGGCTCTCCCGGTGTGCCGAATGTGAGGAGTGGGCGG
>NZ_LZJJ01000311.1:0-2190 GCF_001667625.1 Mycobacterium sp. E1715 | reverse complement strand
TCTGCGCGGCCCAGCAGGTCGTCGAGGGGCAGCAGTTCGATGCCCAGCTGCGCAGCCCGCGCCGGCGAGACGTAGGGGTCGTAGGCGACGAGGTGGGTGCCGAAGGCCGTCAACCGCTGGGCGACCAACTGCCCGATCCGGCCTAGCCCCACCACGCCGACCGTCTTGCCGAAGATTTCGGTGCCGTTGAACGAAGACCGCTTCCAGGTGTGCTCGCGCAGCGAGGCGTCGGCGGCCGGGATCTGCCGGGCGGCGGCCAAGAGCAGCGCCAGGGCGTGCTCGGCGGCACTGTGGATGTTCGAGGTGGGCGCGTTGACCACCAGCACGCCGCGCTCGGTCGCGGCGTCCACGTCGACGTTGTCCAGCCCGACCCCGGCGCGGGCGACGATCTTCAGCTTGGGGGCCGCCGCCAGCACCTCGGCGTCCACCGTGGTGGCCGAGCGCACCAGCAGCGCGTCGGCCTCCGGCACCGCGGCCAGCAGCTTCTCCCGGTCCGGCCCGTCTACCCAGCGCACCTCGACCTGGTCTCCCAGGGCTGCGACAGTCGATTGGGCGAGTTTGTCGGCGATCAATACAACAGGCAGATTCACCCGGCCAGCCTAACGGCTGCGTTTGACGGGCCTCGACGGGCTCACCACTGCCGTAACCTGCACCGACGGCCGTTGGGCGCGGGCCGGCGAGGTCCTACGATGCGCTGATGACCAAACTCGCGATCATCTACTATTCGGCCACCGGGCATAACACCGCGATGGCGCAACGCGTGGCCGCCGCGGCCGAGTCCGCCGGCGCCGAAGTCCGGCTGAGGCACGTCGCCGAGACCCGCGACCCGGAATCGTTCGCGCAGAACCCGGCCTGGACCGCGAATTACGAAGCAACCAAGGACCTTCCGGCGGCATCCGGTGAGGACATCGTCTGGGCCGACGCGGTGATCTTCGGTTCGCCGACCCGCTTCGGCTCTCCCGCTGCGCAATTGCGCAACTTCCTGGACTCGCTCGGCGGGCTGTGGGCCGAGGGCAAGCTCGCGGACAAGGTGTACGCGGGATTCACGTCGTCCAACACGCTGCACGGCGGTCAGGAAACCACCCTGCTGTCGCTATACATCACTCTGATGCATTTCGGCGGCATCATTGTGCCGCCCGGTTACACCGACCCGGTCAAGTTCGTCGACGGCAACCCGTACGGGGTGAGCCTGGTCTCCACCCACGACAACATTCACGAATTCGACGGGGCCACCGGGAACGCCCTGGACCACCTGGCCCGCCGCGTGGTCGAAACCGCCGGCCGGCTGGGTGCTTGAGCGGCGCCCGCGCCGAGCGTGAAACTGTCGCGAGAATAAGCCAAGAAATTCGCAACAGCTTCACGCTCGGCGGAGAGAGGACGCCGTAAACGGTCGCCGTGGTTTATGTCTCGCAGCCGCGGCAGGGCGGCCGGCAGTCGGCAGCGCGGCCCGCCGGTTACGCGGTCTCGGTGATCGGCCGGTCGACCCAGCTCATCAGGTCGCGCAGCTTCTTGCCGGTCACCTCGATCGGGTGTTCGGCGTTCTCCTTGCGCAGCTGCTCGAGTTGCTTGTTGCCGCCCTCGACGTTGGCCACCAGCTTCTTGGTGAAGGTGCCGTCCTGGATGTCGCGCAGGATCTCACGCATGCGCTCTTTGGTCCCGGCGTCGATGACCCGCGGACCCGACAGATACCCGCCGAACTCCGCGGTGTCGGACACCGAGTAGTTCATCCGGGCGATGCCGCCCTCATACATCAGGTCGACGATCAGCTTGAGCTCGTGCAGCACCTCGAAGTAGGCCATCTCCGGCGGGTAGCCCGCCTCAACCATGACGTCGAAACCGGTCTTCACCAATTCCTCTGTGCCGCCGCACAACACGGCCTGCTCGCCGAACAGGTCGGTCTCGGTCTCGTCCTTGAACGTGGTCTTGATGACGCCGGCCCGGGTGCCGCCGATGGCCTTGGCGTAGGACAGCGCCAGCGCCTCGCCGTTGCCGTTCGGGTCCTGGTCGACCGCGATCAGGCAGGGCACGCCCTTGCCGTCGACGAACTGGCGGCGCACCAGGTGGCCGGGACCCTTCGGGGCCACCATCGCGATGGTCACATCGGCGGGCGGCTTGATCAGACCGAAGTGAATGTTGAGACCGTGCCCGAAGAACAGCGCGTCACCGGGCTTGAGGTTGGGCTCGATGTCG
>NZ_LZJJ01000310.1:0-6168 GCF_001667625.1 Mycobacterium sp. E1715 | reverse complement strand
CCGCACCTGGCTGGACACCGTGCTCGACCTGCCCTGGAACGTCAGGACCGAGGACTCGACGGATCTGAAGGCCGCGCGCGGCGTTCTGGACGCCGACCACCACGGGCTGGACGACGTCAAAGACCGCATCGTCGAGTACCTGGCCGTGCGGGCCCGCCGCGCTCAGCGCGGACTGCAGGTGGTCGGCGGCCGCGGCTCCGGCGCGGTGATGGTGCTGGCCGGTCCCCCCGGCGTCGGCAAGACGTCGCTGGGCGAGAGCGTCGCCAGGGCGCTGGGCCGCAAGTTCGTGCGCGTCGCCCTGGGCGGTGTGCGCGACGAGGCCGAGATCCGCGGACACCGCCGCACCTATGTGGGCGCGCTGCCGGGCCGGATCGTGCGGGCGATCGGCGAGGCCGGGACCATGAATCCCGTTGTGCTGCTGGACGAAATCGACAAGGTCGGATCCGACTATCGGGGCGACCCGAGCGCTGCGCTGCTCGAGGTGCTCGACCCGGCGCAGAACCACACGTTCCGCGACCACTACCTGGATCTGGACCTGGACCTGTCCGATGTGGTGTTCCTGGCCACCGCCAACGTGATCGAGAACATCCCGTCGGCCCTGCTGGACCGCATGGAGCTGGTGCAGATCGACGGCTACACCGAGGACGACAAGGTCGCCATCGCGCGGGACTACCTGCTGCCACGGCAGCGGGAGCGGGCGGCGCTGACCGAGGACGAGGTGACGCTGACCGACGCCGCGTTGCGCAAGATCGCCGCCGATTACACGCGGGAGCCCGGCGTGCGGCAGTTCGAGCGGCTGCTGGCCAAGGCACTCCGCAAGGTGACCACCAAGCTGGCCGAGGCCCCCGAGCCGATCACGATCGACGAGCCGGATCTGGTCGACTACCTGGGTCGTCCGCGGTTCACCCCGGAATCGGCCGAACGCACGGCCGTGCCGGGCGTGGCCACCGGCCTGGCCGTCACGGGCCTGGGCGGCGACGTGCTCTACATCGAAGCCGGCGCAACGGACGGCGAGGCGGGCTTGCAGCTCACCGGTCAGTTGGGTGACGTGATGAAGGAGTCGGCGCAGATCGCGCTGTCCTACGTGCGCTCCCACGCCACCGAGCTGGGCGTCGACCCCAAGGCCCTGGACCGGCGCATTCACGTCCACGTGCCCGCCGGCGCGGTGCCCAAGGACGGCCCGTCGGCCGGCGTCACCATGGTGACCGCCCTGGTGTCGATGGCCACCGGACGGCAGGTCCGCTCAGATGTCGGCATGACCGGCGAGGTCACGCTGAACGGCCGGGTGTTGCCCATAGGCGGCGTGAAGCAGAAGTTGCTGGCGGCCCAGCGGGCCGGCCTCTCGACCGTCTTCATCCCGTCGCGCAACGAGCCGGATCTGGATGACGTGCCGGCCGAGGTGCTCGGCGCGCTCAACGTGCGGCCGATGACCGATGTCGCCGACATCGTTGCTCAGGCGCTGGAACCGGTCGCGCAGACCGCGACGGTCGCCGCTTGAGCTGAGCTTGGCCGGGATGCGCAGCAAACTCGCGCGCATCCCGGCCAACCGCGTTAAGGTCCGTGAATGGCCGTGATCTTGCGAAGGTTGCTACGCATTGGCAACCTTCCCGCCGACATGAGAGCAGAGGTCGAACCGGAGGGGATCCTCCTGCTGGCCGAATACGTCCCCGTCACCTTCCGGTTCGGCGGCTCGGTGCCGGGGCTCGTTTCCAAGGGCAGCGTCCGCAGTTACGTCGGCTCCCTCGTGCTCACCTCCCAGCGGGTGCTCGGCACGCTGTCCACGGTGCCCAAGCTCGCCGGGCGGGCCATCGACCAGCGCTGGGATGCTCCGCAGGAGGGCCCGGTTGGAGCCGAGATCTCGTCGACCGGAATAGCGGTCAACGTCGACGTCGGCCAGGTCGATCCCACCTTCTCGGGTCAGCTGTCGCTGCACTACAAGACGGCGATTCCGGAGCCGGTGCTGACCACCCTCCCCCGTCGGTCGCTGAGTTTCTCGGTCCCGCGTGAATGGGTGTTGCGCGCCGTCGGCGTTCCCGCCCCCCGGCCTGCGTGAGGCCAGCAATACGGCGAAGAGGTTTTCGACGTCCGACACCCGGGTATCTGCGGGGTTGGAGGTTCGACTGCCCGATGAGGGCGGTGGGGTGAGCGAATCACCAAGTCAATTGGTTCAGCTGCTGTTCAGGCAGCCAAACTGCTCGACAAGGGGGTTCACTGATGAATCTGAGCAAAATCACAGCCGGCACAATCATGGCCGGAACCATTACGTCCGCGGCGCTCGGCATCGGCGCCGGCATCGCACAAGCCGGCCCGGATGGCCCGAATGTGCCGAATCCGGGCATTCCGGGTCCGAACGTCCCGGGCGGCGACCGGGATGACCTGCCGGGCCAGCATGTGCCGGGACAGCCGATCTGTAACCCCGGCGCGCCGGGCGTCAACTGCAACGTGCCTGGTAGCCCGCTTCCCCCGGGACACGACAACTTCCCGCCGCCGGGGCACTACAACGACCCGGGCCGCTACGGCCTACCGGCCACCTGGGTCCCGCCAGTGGGTGACCCGGACGGAGCCCAGCTTCCGGTCGTGTTCAACCCTGACCTCGGTCAGTGGGGCGTCCAGACGTCTACCGGGTTCCAGGCGTACACACCCGTCGGCGGTGCCAACGCCGGCGGCAGCGTCGGCGGAAACGTCGGCTCTCCGCGTTAAAGTCCGGTAGCTACGACGTGCAGCCGCCCCCGAAAGGGGGCGGCTGTTTCGTTGCACGGTGACAGCGGCGGCACGCTCGGCGTTGAATGGACCCGTGAGTCTCAAACGCCAAGTGGTCCACCGCGTGCAGCGGTTGCTCGTCAACCCGGTGGGCCGGCAAATGCCCGGGATCAGCTTGGAAACCACCGGCCGCAAGAGCGGCAGGCCGCGGCGCACCGCCGTCGGCGGGCGCCTGGTCGGCAATCAGTTCTGGATGGTCTCCGAACACGGCGAACACTCCGACTACGTCCGCAACATCAAGGCCAATCCCGCCGTTCGGGTGCGCATCGGCGGCCAATGGCGCAGCGGCACCGCGCATCTACTGCCCGACGACGACCCCCTGCGCCGGCTGGGTGACCTGCCGCGGCTCAACAGCGCGGTGGTGCGCCTGATGGGCAGCGACTTGCTGACCATTCGGGTGGATCTGGACTGACGCGCCGCATGGCCTACGACGAAGACCTGGCGAACGAAATCCGCGAGCTCGTGGCCTCCGAGCACGGCATCGAGGAGAAGCGCATGTTCGGCGGCCTTGCGTTCCTGGTCAACGGCAACATGTCCGTGGCGGTCAGCGGCCAGGGCGGTCTGCTGGTCAGGGTCCCGAAGGACGACCTCGACAAAGTGCTGCAGCGAGACCACGTCAGCCCCATGGTGATGGCAGGCCGCGACGTCCGCGGCTGGGTGCGGGTGGACGCCGCAGGTGTGCGCACCAAACGCCAGCTGCAGAGCTGGGTGACGCGCGGCGTCGGCTACGCGCGCAGCCTGCCCGGCAAGTGACCGGCGCGGTTTGCTGACACCCGGTGCGGGTACGTGGTCGGGTATGCCGAACCGCGAGCGACTGGTGCGACGACTGCTCGACGTCGCCGGCACCACCTACGCGGCCGAGGCGCGAATCAAGCTCGGCGACAAGCCGATGCCGTTATTTCAGCTGCTGGTGGTGTGCATGCTGGCCAGCAAGCCGATCGATGCCGCCATCGCCATGGCGGCCGGGCGGGAGCTGTTCGAGGCGGGTCTGCGCACCCCCGCGGCCGTGCTGGACGCCGACCGGCAGACCATGATCGACGCCTTCGGCCGGGCCCACTACGTGCGCTACGACGAAAGTTCGGCCACCCGGCTCACCGACATGGCCCAGCGCGTGCGCGACGAATATTCCGGCGATCTGCGCGCGCTGGCCGAACGCAGCCAACACGACGCCCCCTCGGCGAAACGATTGCTCAAGCAGTTCAAGGGAATTGGGGACACCGGCGCCGACATCTTCTTGCGCGAGGTGCAGGACGTCTGGACCTGGCTGCGGCCGTATTTCGACGACCGCGCCACCGCCGCGGCCAAGCAACTGGGTCTGCCCGCACAACCGGCAAGGCTGGGAGCCCTTGCGCCGCAGGCCAATGCGAGGCTCGCCGCCGCGCTCATCAGGGTGTCGCTGGACGACGGCGTGCGTCGGCAGGTGACCGGTTGACCGTCCGCATCGGTACCTCCGGGTGGTCGTACAACCATTGGGCGGACGTGCTGTACCCGCCGGGCCTGCCCGCCGCGCGCCGGCTGGCGCGCTACGTCGAGGTGTTCGACACCGTCGAGCTGAACGCGAGCTTCTATCGGTGGCCGAAGGATACGACCTTCGCGGGATGGCGCGACAAGCTGCCGGACGGCTTCAAGATGTCCGTCAAGGCGCATCGAGGACTGACGCACTACCGTCGCCTGGCGTCGTTCGGCACGTGGATCGAGCGCTTCGAGCGTTGTTGGGAACTGCTCGGTGATCGCCGCGGGGTGCTACTCGTGCAGCTGCACCCCGAGCAGCAGCGCGACGACGCGCGCCTGGACGCCTTTCTGGAGGCCGTGCCGGAGTCGATCCGGGTGGCCGTCGAGCTGCGCCACCCGTCCTGGAACCACGAGGGCGTCTACGAGTTGCTGGAACGGCGCCGCGCCGCCTACGTGGTGATGAGCGGCGCCGGACTGGCGTCCGTGCCGCGCGCCACCACCGATCTGGTGTACGTGCGCATGCACGGTCCGGATCAGGACGCGATCTATGCCGGCTCCTACTCCAACGACCAGCTGCGGGAGTGGGCGGAGCGAATCATCGCGTGGAGCGACGACGGCAAAGACGTGTGGATGTATTTCAACAACGACCTGGGCGGCCACGCGGTGCGCAACGCGCTGTACCTGCGCGAACTGCTGGGTTAATCGGAGATCTGGTCGACGGGGGCCCACGCCCCGTCGATGACCTCGGGCGGGCGCTGCGCCTGCAACCGGTCCCGCTCGGCGCGGCGACGTTTGATCCGCAACCGGGCGTCGCCGGGCATGCTGACCAGCTCGTCACAGGTCAGGTAGTACACGTCCTCGGCTACGTCGAAAAGGTCCGCGGCGGCTCGGCGAGAACCCAACTCCCGCAACGTGATTCGAAGCTGATGGGTGAAGCGCAGGGTGGCGTCATGAGCGAGCTCGCGGGAGTCGCGGGCGTTGGTGGTGAGCCGCTGGGCCAGCGTCGGCGACGCCGGCTCGGTCGACGCGGCGGCGGCCACGGCGACTTCCCCAGCGGCCGTCAGCAGCATCGTCGGGTCGTCGGCGTACGTTCGGCTGGCCAGCTCCGCCTCACCGGGCCCGCGATGCGCGATGCGGGCGACGGTCGCGTCCACGGCGGCCGCGGTCGTGGGAGACAACGCGCGGATGCTGGCGAGGTTGCCCTCCTGGGCCAGCGCACACAGCGGCGGGTCGGCCCGCAGCACGGCGGCCAGCTGGGCCGTTTCGGACGCCACGATGCTGCTTTCCATGATCATGCCCACCCCGGGCACACCGCGCGCCGCGTTGCTCCGCTCCAGCGCTGCCGCGGTGATACCGCTGTCGATCAGCCATAACGCGGTCAGGATCCAGCCCTGATGAATGCGGTCACGCAGCAAGCCGATCCGAACCTCCAGGCCGGCATCGGGCAGCGACGCCAGCTGCGCCGCGTCGAGGTGTTCGGTTTCGGCGGCCGCGCAGTAAGCGCGGGTGTCGGACTTGAGATGGCGCAGGAGCGCCAGCGACCGGCCCGCGACGACGGCTTTGGCGATCGACCCCAGGGCCCCGCCGGCCAGCGCGGGCTCCCCGAACGGCAGGGGGTCCCCCACATGCGGCCGGCCCACCAGCGCGTCCCGGGCGACGGCGTCCTGGTCCCAGCCGGGCAGCTGCGCGGCGGCGACCATGTTGACCGACACCCCGACGTAGGGCCGGTGACCGAACACGGCGATGGCCCGGTTTGCCCACTCGTCGCCGACCACGCCGCCGAGCGCCAGAACGTGGCCCAGCATGCGATTCGCCGTGCGCAGTCCGTTCAGCTGGACGTCCAGCGTGATGGGGGTGAGCGGCCCGGGCAGCGCCTCGGCGAGGTTGCCCGCACTGAAGATCGGGAAGCGGGGGTCGATCCGGTCGTCGAATTCGCCCTCGACGCCCTCGGGCGCC
>NZ_LZJJ01000309.1:0-778 GCF_001667625.1 Mycobacterium sp. E1715 | reverse complement strand
CTCCTCCATCTCCGGCCTCACCGGTTCGCGGTGGCTGGCCCACTACACCGCCACCAGCGGCTACCTGGACGCCCTGGCGTACGCGCGGCACGTGATGGGATTGTCGGCGACGACGGTCAACTGGGGACTGTGGAAATCCCTGTCCGACGCCGAGCACCAATTCGGCCAGGTCAGCATGGGTTCGGGGCTGGTGCCCATGAACGACGAGGTCGCCATCGGCGCTCTGCCGCGGGCCATGAGCCCCGCCGCAGGCGTGCATTCCATTGTGGTAGAAGCGGATTGGCCACTGCTCGCGGCCGCCTACCGCACCCGCGGCGCGCTGCACATCGTCGACGACCTGCTTCCGGTGCCCGGCGAAACCGCCATGCCCGCAAGCGAATTCCGCGTCGGCCTGAGTAAGTGCCCGCCCGAACGCCGCCACGACATGCTGCTGGACCACGTCGGGTTGCTGGCGGCCGGGGTGATGGGGCTACCACCCAGCGAGTCGCTGGATCCCTCGATCGGCTTCTTCCAGCTCGGAATGGACTCCCTGATGAGCGTCACGCTGCAGCGCGCGTTGTCGGACAGTCTCGGTGAATTCCTGCCGGCTTCGGTGATCTTCGACTACCCGACCGTGTACAGCCTCACCGACTACTTGGCGACGATGCTGCCCGAACTCGCCGAACCGGATGCCGAACCCGCCTCCGACGTCTACGACGAACTCACCGAAGCCGGCAGGAATTCACCGAGACTGTCCGACAACGCGCGCTGCAGCGTGACGCTCATCAGGGAGTCCATT
>NZ_LZJJ01000308.1:0-15313 GCF_001667625.1 Mycobacterium sp. E1715 | reverse complement strand
CCAGCGCCAGCGGGCCGCCCAATTGCTGGACGTGGCCCGCAAATACCCCGACTTCCCGGTCGTCCTGGAGACCGTCCGCGAATGCCTGCAGGACGTCTACGACGTTCCCGCCCTGACGTCACTGATGGCCGGCATCGCCCAGCGCAAGGTGCGGGTTGCCGAGGTCGCGACCGACCGCCCCTCCCCGTTTGCGGCGTCCCTGTTGTTCGGTTACGTCGGCGCATTCATGTACGAGGGCGACACCCCACTGGCCGAGCGCCGGGCCGCGGCGCTGTCGCTGGACAGCACGCTGCTGGCCGAGCTGCTGGGCCGCGTAGAGCTGCGCGAGCTGCTCGACCCAGACGTCATCGCCGCGACCGGCCGCCAGTTGCAGCACCTGGCCGAGGACCGGGCCGCGCGCGACGCCGAAGGCGTCGCGGACCTGCTGCGGCTGCTGGGCCCGATGACCGAGGACGAGATCGCCGCCCGCGCCGGCGGCGCCGAGGTGGGCGGCTGGCTGGAGGGCCTGCTGGGTGCGCGGCGGGCGCTGACGGTGTCGTTCGCCGGCCGCAGCTGGTGGGTGGCCATCGAGGACATCGGCCGGCTGCGCGACGGGGTCGGGGCGCCGGTTCCGCTGGGGGTGCCGGCCGCGTTCACCGAGGCGGTGGCCGACCCACTGGGCGAGCTGCTCGGCCGCTATGCGCGCACGCACACGCCGTTCACCACGGCGGATGTTGCGGCCCGGTTCGGGCTGGGCCTGCGGGTGACGGCCGACGTGCTGGGCCGGCTGGCCGCCGACGGGCGCCTGGTGCGCGGCGACTTCGTCGCCGCCACCCCCAGCGCGTCCGGCAGCGAACAGTGGTGCGACGCCGAGGTGTTGCGCGTCTTGCGGCGCCGGTCGCTGGCCGCGCTGCGCGCACAGGTGGAGCCGGTGAGCACCGCCGCGTACGGGCGGTTCCTGCCGGCCTGGCACCGGGTGCCCGCCCAGAATTCGGGGCTGGACGGCCTGATGTCCGTGATCGACCAGCTGGCCGGGGTTCGGATGCCGGCCTCGGCGATCGAGCCGCTGGTGCTCGGTCCGCGGGTGCGCGACTACTCCCCCGCGATGCTCGACGAGCTGCTCGCCACCGGGGAGGTGACCTGGTCGGGCGCCGGGTCGATCTCGGCCAGCGACGGCTGGGTCGCGCTGCACGTGAGCGATTCCGCGCCGCTGACCCTGGCCGGGCCCGCCGAGATCGACCTCACCGACGCGCACCGCGCGATCCTGGACACGCTGGCCGGCGGGGGTGCGTACTTCTTTCGCCAGCTCGCCCAAAGCGGGTTGCCCGACTCGGAGCTGAAAGCCGCGCTGTGGGAGCTGATCTGGGCGGGCTGGGTCACCGGTGACACGTTCGCGCCGGTGCGCGCCGTGCTCGGCGGGGTGGGCAGCCGCAAACGCGCGGCACCCGCGCACCGGTCGCACCGGCCGCCGCGGCTGAGCCGATACAGCGTCGCGCACGCGCAATCGCGCCCGGCCGATCCGACGGTCGCCGGCCGGTGGTCGGCCCTGCCGGCTCCGGAGCCCGATTCCACGGTGCGCGCCCACTACCAGGCGGAGCTGCTGCTGGGCCGCCATGGCGTCCTGACCAAGGGCGCGGTGGCGGCCGAGGGGATCGGCGGCGGGTTCGCCATGCTCTACAAGGTGCTGAGCACCTTCGAGGAGGCCGGCCGATGCCAGCGCGGCTACTTCGTCGAGTCGTTGGGCGGCGCGCAGTTCGCGGTCGCGTCGACCGTCGACCGGCTGCGCAGCTACAGCGACGGCATCGACCCCGAGCGGCCCGAATACCGGGCGATCGCGCTGGCCGCCGCCGACCCGGCCAACCCCTACGGCGCCGCGCTGCCGTGGCCCGCGTCGGGCGGCGAGGGGGGCCGGCCGGGCCGCAAGGCCGGCGCGCTCGTCGTGCTGGTCGACGGCCACCTGGGCTGGTTCCTGGAGCGCGGCGGGCGGTCCCTGCTGACGTTCACCGACGACCCCGCGGCCCACGCGGCGGCGGCCGCGGCGCTGGCCGACCTGGTCGCCTCCCGGCGCGTTGCGTCGATCCTGGTCGAGCGCATCGACGGGGCGCCGGCGCTGCAGCCACAAGCGGGCGGGCCGAGCCCGGTGGCCGAGGCGCTGGCCGACGCCGGGTTCGCCCGGACGCCGCGCGGACTCCGGCTCCGGTGAGGCCGCGCTAGCCATGCCCGAGGGAGACACTGTCTGGCACACCGCCGCCGTCCTGCGCCAGCACTTGGCCGGGCGCACACTGACCCGCTGCGACGTCCGCGTCCCGCGGTACGCGACGGTCGACCTCACCGGGCAGGCGGTCGACGAGGTCCTCAGCCGCGGCAAGCACCTGTTCATCCGGGTCGGCCGGGCGAGCATCCACTCGCACCTGAAGATGGACGGCAGCTGGCGGGTCGGCGAGCGGCCGGTACGCGTCGACCACCGGGCGCGCATCGTCCTGGAAGCCGGAACCGTCCGCGCCGTCGGCGTGGACCTCGGCGTGCTGGAGATCCTGGAACGCGATCGCGACGAGGACGCCGTCGCGCACCTGGGTCCGGACCTCCTCGGCGAGGACTGGGACGCCGGGTTGGCCGCCGCCAACCTGGCCGCGCACCCGGACCGCCCGCTCGCCGAGGCGCTGCTGGACCAGCGCGTCCTGGCCGGGATCGGCAACGTCTATGCCAACGAATTGTGTTTCGTCAGCGGGCACCTGCCCACCGCGCCGGTGAGCGCGGTGGGCGACCCGCACCGGCTGGTCTCACGCGCCCGCGACATGTTGTGGCTCAACCGGTTGCGGTGGAGCCGCTGCACCACCGGCGACACCCGGTCCGGCCGGCAGCTGTGGGTGTACGGGCGCGCCGGGCAGGGCTGCCGTCGCTGCGGCACCCCCATCTCCTACGACGGCTCCGGGGACCGGGTCACCTACTGGTGCCCGTCCTGCCAGCGCTGACCCGCAGCGCCCGGCCACACCGCGCTCGCGATCGCCACGAGCCCCATGGTGGCGACCCGCAGCGCCCGGCCACACCGCGCTCGCGATCGCCACTAGCCCCATGGTGGCGACCCGCAGCGCCCGGCCACACCGCGCTCGCGATCGCCACTAGCCCCGCGCGTGCGCCAGAAAGAACTGCGCGATGGCCTCCGAGCCGTCGAGCGCGCGGGTGGTCGGCCCGATGATCGCTTTGGGCAGGTATTGCCTGCCGCCGGGCCACGTGTGCCCGCCGCTGTCGATCTGGTAGAAGATCACCTCGGTCGACGCCGCGCAGGCCGTGGAGTCGAAGCGGCGCACGACGGTCCCGTCCCCCACGTTGGGCAGCGCCTGGACGGACGGGTCGCCCTGGCAGCGATCGGCGGACCGCCACGTGCTCACCATGCTGTCGGCGGAGATGGCGTGGCTGACCCCGCCGCGACCGCGCACCACCCCGCCCTTGAACGGCACCAGCGGGTCGGCGGTGCCGTGGGCCTCCCACACCGACACGGGCCGCGACGGCTTGCACGCCACGCCCACGCCCAGCGTGCCCGCGACGGGCGCGGCGGCGGCAAACACGTCGGCGCGGTCGCACGCCAGCCGGTTGGACATGAATCCGCCATTAGACATCCCGGTGACGAAAATGTGCCCCGGGGCGATGCCGTAGTCGTTCTGCAGCTTGCCCACCAGCCCCACCAGGAAGCCGACATCGTCGATGTGCCGGCGATCGGCCGGCGACGCCCCGCGGCCGTCAGCCCAGCTCTTGTCGTAACCGTCGGGGTAGACCACCAGCAGGTTGTGGGCGTCGGCGACGGAGTCGAACCCGGTCAGTCCCCGTTGCCCGTTGCCGGTGCCACCGCCGCCGTGCAGGCTCAGGACCAGGCCGACCGGGCTGCCCGGCGGCACGTGCAACAGGTAGGTTCGGTCCATGCCGCCGGACCGGAACGTCCCGGACGCGTCCCGAGCGCTGGCCGCCGACACATGCCGCTCGCCACAGCCCACCAAGCACAGCGCGACCAGCACCACAGCCAACAAACGCACGTACGGCATGTCGTCAGAATCCCGGCAACGCCAATGGCGGAGCAAACCGTGCTCTGGGTGTGGCGATGATCGCAATATGATTGATCCTGCACCAAGCGGCACCGCAACGTGGGAATATTCGGGCAGCCCCCGCTGTCAGCGAGCAACGGCACTTCGATGTCACGGGAGTATCAGAAATGACGAGGACCCAGATACGCAACCCCAGCCTTCTGCTGTTGCTGATGGCTGCCGGCGTGGTCCCCGCGGCCGGACTGCTGGATGTGCTCGGCGCGACCCCGGCCGCCCACGCCAGCGCCGCCGATGACGCGTTCCTCGCCGCGCTGACCGCCAAGGGCATCAACTACGAATCGCCCGAAACGGCGATCCGTTCCGGGCACCTGGTTTGCCAGCAACTCGACTCCGGTGAAGCGCCGCAACAGGTGGCAAACGACGTCATGACCAACAGCCACCTCGACGGCTACCACGCCGGCTACTTCGTGGGCGTGAGCATCCGGGCGTACTGCCCGAAGTACGGCGCCCAGGCCTGAAAGTTAACAGCCAGTTGACAGGCTCGTGACAAACGCGCGGGTAAAATTTTAATTCGGAAACAATTCCTGAGAACTCGAAGGCCAAATGATTCCTAGACTTTTGGTCGGCGTTGCACTCACGCTCGGGGCTGCGGGATGGACGGCAGCCGCCGCCAACGCCGACCCCAGCCCCTTCAACACACTCAGCTGCAGTTGCGAGGAGACGTCGCCCTCCGACAGCGCGGCCCTTACGGACAAGATCAACCGGGGCATCCAGCACGGCCTTGCGGACCAGCCCACGGTGCAGATCCATCACTGAGGTCTGAGGTTCAGTTCGTTCTCCGCGTCCGCCGCACGGCGTAATGGTGGTAGCGCGCGGCGCGCCTGCGGATGCGATACGCGCTGCCCCGGGTGCGATGCGGTTGTCCGACAAGGTGAATCGGCTCGCTGTAGAAAAGCATCTTGGCCAGCTCCACCAGCACCAGATAACAGATCACGAACATCCCCAGCACGGCGAAGAACTGCCACGGCAGCGGCGTGAAGCCCAGGGTCCGCGCCAGCGGTGAAATCGTCAGCCCGGCGCCGACGGCGACCACGGTGATGCTGGTGACGGCCAGCAGCGCGCTGGGCCGGCTGCGGAAGAACGGCACCATGCGGGTGCGGATCACGAAGATGATCAGCGTCTGCGTCGCGAGCGATTCCACGAACCAGCCGGTGCGGAACTCGACCGCGCCGGCGTGCAGCACGCCCAGCATCAGGCCGAACGTCAGGAAGTCGAACAGCGAACTGATCGGGCCGAAGATCAACATGAACCGGCGGATGAACGCGACGTTCCAGTGCGACGGCGCCTGCAGTTGCGCGGCGTCGACCCGGTCGGAAGGGATCGCCAGCTGCGAGGTGTCGTAGAGCAGGTTGTTCAGCAGGATCTGGCTGGGCAGCATCGGCAGGAACGGCAACAGCGCCGACGCGGCCGCCGCGCTGAACATGTTTCCGAAATTGCTCGACGTGCCCATCAGCACGTATTTGATGGTGTTGGCGAAGATGCGCCGGCCCTCGGCCACCCCGGTGGCCAGCACCCCGAGATCCTTTTCCAGCAACACCACATCGGCCGCGTCCTTGGCCACGTCGGTGGCGCTGTCGACGGAGATCCCGACGTCGGCGGCGTGCAGGGCCAGCGCGTCGTTGACGCCGTCGCCCAGGAAGCCGACCGACCGCCCCTTGCGGCGCAGCGCGGTGATCAGCCGCGCCTTCTGCTCCGGGGAGATGCGCGCGAAGATGGTGTGGTCCTGCGCCACACCGGCGAACGCGTCGTCGTCCAGCGCGTCCAGTTGTGCGCCGGTGATGGTGCCCTTGGACGCCAGACCCAAGTCGCCGCAGACCTTTTCGGCGACGCGGGGGTTGTCCCCGGTGGCGATCTTCAGCTCGATACCCAGGTCGGCCAGTTTCGAGAGTGATTGCCGCGCGGCGGATTTGGGCTCATCGGCGAAGACCAGGAAGCCCGCGAGCGACAGGTCGCACTCGTCCGCGCGGGTGATCGCGGTCAAACCCGGCGCCGGTTTGGTGGCCACGGCCACCACCCTGCGCCCGGCGGCGAACAACGCCGCTAGGGTTTCCTCTGCCGCCGCCGCGGTGCCCCGGCATTGGGCCAGCACCTGCTCGGGCGCGCCCTTGACCACCAGCAGCCGGGTTCCGCCGTCGTCGACCAGCACCGACGTCGCCCGGCGTTCGTGGTCGAACGGCAGCAACGCAACCCGCCCGGCGCCGGCCACCAAGTCGTGCGCCTGCGGCGACTCCCAAAGCGCGGCGTCGAGCGGATTGGCGCTGGCGCCACCGGTTTTCGGGTCCACATCGGTGGCCAGCAGCCCCAGCCGGCGGACCGGGTCGCTGTGCGCACCGGCGGGGTCGACCGATTCGACCATCCGCAGCCGGCCTTCCGTCAGGGTTCCGGTCTTGTCGGTGATCAGGATGTCGATGTCGCCGAGGTCCTCGATGCACACCAGCCGCTTGACGAGCACCTTGGCCTTGGCCAGTTGCCGCGACCCGGTGGCCAGGCCGGTGCTGACGACGGCGGGCAGCAGCTGCGGCGTGATGCCGACGGCGATCGCCAGCGAGAACAGCACCGAGTCGATGATCGGCTTCGCCAACAGCAGGTTGCTGATCAAGATGACCACCATCAGCGCAACGGCCACCTGCAGCAGCAGATAGGAGAACCGGCGCAGGCCCACCTGGAAGCCGGTTTCCGGCTGACGCTCGTCCAACCCCGCTGCGATGCGGCCGAATTCGGCGTTCCTCCCGGTGGCGTACACCACCCCTGTGCCCTCGCCGGCGCTGACGATGGTGCCCATGAACGCCAGGTCGGCCGCGTCGGCCAGGTCGGTTCCGGGGGGCACGGGCTCGGGCGACTTCTCGGAGCCGGTCGACTCCCCGGTCAGAATGCTCTCGTTGCATTCCAAGCCGCTGACCTCGATCAGCCGGACGTCGGCCGGCACCGCCTCCCCCAGCGCCAGCCGGATCACGTCGCCCGGTACCAGCGCGGTGACGGCGAGCGTGACGAACTCCCCGTCGCGGCGCACCACGGCGTTGTGGTGCACGCTCGCGTGCAGGTCTGCGGCCGCCCGCTCGGCGCGGTACTCGTTGATGAAACCCAGGCCGATGCTGGCCACCAGGATGATGCCGATGATGACCGCCTGCATGCTGTCGCCCAGGAAGTACGAGACGACCGCGGTGCCGGCCAGCAGGATGAGAACCGCGTTGCGCAGCTGACGGCCAAGCACCGCAAGGGGATTGACGCGATGGGTCCGCACCGCGTTGGGGCCGTACCGCGTCAGCCGGGCAGCGGCTTCCGCGCTCGACAGTCCCGCCGCCGAGCTGTCCAGTGAGCGCAGCACCTCGTCGACCGGGGCCGCCGCGACCGACGTCGTGGTCGGGGCCGCGGAACCCGGTAACACCTCTGTTGTCATAGCCAATCCCTGCGTTTGAACATCAGGTAGATCACGCCCATCAGAACGAATATCAGGCTGGTGCTGGCGATGAACCCGGCGAGGTGACCGAAGCCCGGGTACGGCACGTTCTGGCCGTAGAACCCCGTGATGGCCGTGGGCACCGCGATGATGGCCGCCCATCCGGTCAGCTTCTTCATGATGGTGTTCAGCCGCGCGTCCTGCAGCGACAGGTTGGTCTCGAAAATCGTTGTGACCATGTCCCGCAACGATTCCGTCCATTCCGACACGCGGAGCACGTGGTCGTACAGGTCGGCGTACAGCGGGTCCAGTTCCGGGGCGGTCCCCACCTCGTGCCGGTGGTGCTGGATCGAGTTGACCACCTCCCGCATCGGGAGCGCCACCCGCCGCAGCCCCACCAGGTCGCGGCGCATCTGGAATGTCCGGCGCTGAAAGCTGGCCTGGCGCGGCCTGCCGTCGAACAGCTCGTCCTCGATGGATTCGACGCAGTCGTCCAGGGCCTCCACCGCCGCGAAATGACTGTCCACCACGACGTCGAGCAGGCCGTGCACCAGCGCGCCCACCCCGTACTGCTGGGCGCCGATCTCCTCCCATCGCCGGGTGACCGCGGCGATGTCGAAGTCCGGCGTCAGGCGCACGGTGATCAGGCCGCGGGGCAGCACAAACGCCGAAATCCGGTGCATGGACAGCATTCGCCCCGGCTCGTCGGCGGCCTCCGCCGCCACCTCGACCGCATAGACCGTGAAGAAGGTGTGCGTCTCGTAGGCGGTGGCCTTGACCCGCTCGGCGGCCGCGACGGCGTCTTCGACGGCCCAGGTGTTGAGGCCGAGTTCGGCGGCCAGGTCACACAGCGCGTCGTGGTCGGGGGCGCACAGGTCCACCCACACCAGGGTGTCGGGTTCGCGGAGGTACTCCGAGATGTCGTCAAAGGTGAAGTCGTCCTGTGGCTTACCGTGGCGCCACACGCGGCCCTGGATGTTGCCCTGCACGACGCTATCTTCTCAGCCCGGCCCAGCCGCCGCCGTGTCAGTAGGTGGAGATCTCGTCTTGCTCGGGCAGGTCGCCGCTGACCATGAAGATGACGCGGCGCCCGACTTCCACGGCATGGTCGGCGAAGCGTTCGTAGAAGCGGCCCAGCAGCGCGGCGTCCACGGCGGCGGGGATGTTGTCCGTCCAGTTCTGGTCCAGCAGCACGCTGAACAGCTGCCGGTAGAGCTCGTCCATCGCGTCGTCTTGTTCGCGAAGCCGCGCGGCCTGTTCCGGATCGTGGGATATCAATACATGTTTCGCGTTGTCGCCCAACGCGATTGCCACCTCGGCCATCTCGGCGAAACACGCGCGGACTTTGTCGGGCAGTGCCCGATTCGGGTGTTCACGCCGGGCGATCTTGGCGACATGCACCGCCAGCGCGTCCATCCGTTCGATGTCGGCGATGATCTGGACGGCGCTGAAGATCGCCCGTAACTCTCCGGCAACCGGTTGTTGTAGTGCCAGTAACGCGAACGCTTCTCGCTCCGCGCGGCCCCGCATCACCACCATTTGGTCGTGCTCGCGGATGACCCGTTCGGCGGCGTCCAAGTCCGCCTCCAACAATGCCCTGGTAGCGCGCCTCATGGCTTCGTTGGCCAGGCCGCACATCTCGCCGAGCTGGACGCTCAACTCTTCGAGCTGGTGGTGGTAAGCGGTTCGCATAGCGCAACGGTGGCCAATGCGAGCGCTTTTCGCAAGGGACGAAAGGCACCCGAAAAGAGCCTGAATGACTCCTCCCGCCCGCGCCACCGCCGGTTAACCTGCCGCTGTCACCATATCGAGGACCATCCATCCGAGCCGAGAGAACACGGTGAGCACACGACGCGGCCTCCCTGGACTGGGACTGCTGACGGCGCCGTTGCGCGTCGCCGCCCTCAGCGCCGAGATCGCCGCCGGCGCCGCCTTGTTGGGCGGCAACGTCGCGACGAGCATGGGCAGGTCGCTGGTGCGCGCGACGCCGGATGTCCCGGGGCTCACCCGCGCCGCGGCGGGTGCGGTGCTGGAGGCGGCGGGCGGGCCGCGCGCCCGGCGCGTCAGCGCCAACGGACCGAGGCGCTGGATCGAGGTGCGCGGGCTGGAGGGTGAGCGCGCCGCGGACATCGCGGCGGCGGTCCTGGCGGCGGTCCGGGCGCTGCCCGGCGTCGAGCGGGCCCACCTCAACCCCGCCCTGGCGCGCCTGGTGGTGACCGTGGCGGACGACGGTCCCTCGACGGCCGAGCTGTGCCGGGCCGTCGCCGGCGCGGAACGGCCCCGCCGAGCTCGCGCCGCGCGGGCGAACCCGGCCAGCCTGCCGGGCGACGACGCGCTGCTGATGGGCCGGATGGTGGCGGCGACGGCCGCCTCGGTCGGCTTCGGCCTGTCCCTGACGGGCAGCCTGCTGCGGCTGCCCCGGCTGCCCGACCTGGTGGCCGTGCCGCCGACGGTGGCCGACCATCTGCCGCGGCTGCGCCGCGAGTTGGAGCGGCGCCTGGGGCCCGAGGGCACCGACGTGCTGTTCGGCATCGTCAACGCCACCACCGCGGCGCTCACGCTGTCGCCGACGGCGGCGGCCGCCGAGGCCGCCACCCGCACTATGCTGGCCGCCGAGGCGTGGAACGGCAGGCTGGCGTGGAGTCGACACGAACCCGAGTTGGCCGGCCAACCGGTGCCCGACGACGCGGCCGCGACCCCCGTCGGCAACCCGTCGCCGCCCGACGGGCCCGCGGAACGCTACGCCAACCGCGCCGGACTGGCCGGCATCGGCGCCGCCGCCGCGGTCGGCCTGCTCACCCGCAACCCCGACGCGGCGGGCGCCGCCGCGCTTGCCGCGGTCCCCAAACCGTTGCGGACCGTGCGGGAAGCGTTCGGCTGCACGATGAACCTCGGCCTGACCAGCCGCCACGACGCGCTGGTGCTGCGTCCGGGCGTGTTGCGGTCCCTCGACCGGATTGACGCGATCATGGTCGACCCTCGAGCCCTGTACACCGACGAGCTCACGGTCAGTCGCGTTCTGGGCGTGGAGAATTCGGCACGCGCACACGCTTGGGCGGCGGTCCGGGCCGCGCTCGACAGCGACGGCATGAAGCCGGGATGGCATCAGCTGGCCGACATTCCGGGAGCCGGCGACGTCGGCCAGGCCCTGATCAGCCCGGTCCGCGATCCGTTCGCGGCGGCGGTGCTCACCGAGGCGCGGCGCTCCCAGCCGCGGGTCTATTCCCTCGACGACGACGGATTGCGTTCCCTGGCACAGGGTTTCGATCAGCTCTACCCCGCGGACGGATCGATCGACCACGCGGTTGCGGCGGCCGTCGCCGAACTGAAGGCCGCCGGGCACACCGTGGCGCTGCTGACCACCTCGGGCATGCGGGGGGCGCACCGGTCCGACGTGACCATCGGGGTGCTGCGGCCCGGGCATCCCGCGCCCTGGGCCGCCGACGTGGTCGCGAAGGACCTGGCCGGCGCCTGGCGCATGTTGCACGCGCTGCCCGCCGCGCGCGCCGCCACCGAGGGCGCGGTCCGGTTGTCGGCCTCGGCCTCCGCGATCGGCGCGCTGATGCTGATTCCCGGTGTGCCAGGCCGCAGTTCGGCGTCGGTCAATGTCGGCATGGTCGCCAGCCTGTGGTTCGGCTACCGGGCGGCCGTGAAGACCCTGCGGGACCCGCTGCCCGAACGCGAAACCGCCCACGACTGGCACGCGTTGCCGGTCACCGAGGTGCAGCGGCTACTGCCCCGCCCGGTCGACGAGGACCGCGAGGAGATTCCCGCGCGGTGGCAGCGGGTGCCCCCGCTTCGCGTCCTGCACGACGCGACCGCGGCGTCCTGGAACAACATCCGCGACTTCGCCGAGGAGATGCGCGGTGACCTGGCGGACCCGATCACGCCGCTGCTGGCCACCGGCGCGGCGGCCAGCGCCCTGCTCGGTTCCCCGCTGGACGCCGTCCTGGTCGGCAGCGTGCTGCTGGTCAACGCCGCCCTGTCGGCCGAGCAGCAGCTGCACGCCGAGCGCACGCTGAATCGCCTACTGGCCGTGCAGGATCCGCCGGCGCGACGCCGGGTCGGCGCGCTGGACGCGCAGCGCCGCGAGAAGGTGCCGACCAAGCGGCTGCGGCCGGGCGACATCATCGAAGTGCACGCCGACGAGGTGGTCCCCGCGGACGCCCGGCTGTTGCACGCCTCGAACGTGGAGGTCGACGAGTCGACGCTGACCGGCGAATCGCTGCCGGTGTCCAAGCAGACCGAGCCCACGCCCGGCGCGCCGCTGGCCGAACGGACCTGCATGCTCTACGCCGGCACCACGGTGGTCGCGGGCACGGCGGTGGCCGTGGTCACCGCCGTGGGATCGCGGTCGGAGATGCGCAGGGCGCTGGCGATGGCGCCGAGGAAGCTGCAAGAGATCGGGCTGCAGCGGCAGCTGCGGCACATCACCCGTCGGGCCCTGCCGTTCAGCGTGGCCAGCGGCGGCCTGGTCGGGTTGCTCAGCGTGGCCCGCGGCACCGGGCTGCGCGAGGCGGTGTCCAGCGCGGTCACGCTGGTCGTCGCCGCCATCCCTGAGGGCCTGCCCCTGGTGGCGACCCTGGCCCAGCTGGCGGCCGCCCGCCGGCTCACCGGCGAATCGGTGCTGATCCGCAACCCCCACTCGGTGGAGGCGTTGGCCCGGCTGAACGTGGTGTGCTTCGACAAGACCGGGACGCTCAGCGAAAACCGGCTCAAGGTCAAGGAGGTGCGCCCGCTGCCGGGCTACGCCGCCGGCGCGGTGCTGGACGCGGCGCTGGGCACCAGCTATGCCCGGCACAGCCACCGGGTCGATCACGCCACCGACGACGCCATCCACCGTGCCGCCGCCGACCCGGCCCTCCGCGGTGACGGCTCCACGCCGCAACGGCTGACCCGCGACGCGTTCCTGCCGTTCCAGTCCGGCCGCCCGTTCGCCGCCGCACTGGTCGGCACCCGGCTGACCATCAAGGGCTCGCCCGAGGTGCTCTCCTCGGCGTTGCTGCAGCACGACCACTCCTTGACCAGGCAGATCGACGAGATGGCGGCGGGCGGGCTACGGGTGCTGGCCGTGGCCGAGCGGACACTGAGCCAGCAGGAAGCCTCAACCGCCGCAACGGATCCGGATTACCTCGAGACCCTGTGCACCGGCAGCCTCACCCCGATCGGCCTGCTCGGGCTCGCCGACACGCCCCGGCCCGCGGCGCACGCGGTGCTCAAGGAACTCGCCGCGCGTGAGATCGGCGTCCGGCTGATCACCGGTGACCACCCGGCAACCGCCGCGGCGATCGCCCAGGAAATGGGGCTCGACGTCACCCCCGATCAGGTGATCACCGGCAGCGATTGGGAAGCCCTGTCCGCCGACGGGCGGGCCGCGGCCGCGTCGTCGGGGGTGGTGTTCGCGCGGATGACGCCGGAACACAAGATCGACGTGGTCCAGACCCTGGAGCGGTCCGGTCTGGTCACCGCCATGGTCGGCGACGGCGTCAACGACGCCGCCGCGATCCGGGCGGCCAGCGTGGGCATCGGCGTGGCGGCCCGCGGCAGCGATGCGGCCCGCACGGCGGCCGACGTGGTGCTGCTCGACGAGCGGATCGAGGCGCTGATCGACGCCCTGGACGAGGGCCAGCAGTTGTGGCGGCGCGTGCAATCGGCGGTGTCGATGCTGTTGGGCGGCAACCTCGGCGAGGTGTGCTTCGCCCTGATCACCACCGTCCTCACCGGGCGGTCGGTGCTCAACGCCCGGCAGATGCTGTTGGTCAACATGCTGACCGACGCGCTGCCCGCCGCGGCGCTGGCCGTCAGCCCGCAGGCGGCCACCGACGAGGTCAGCCGCGACGAGGCGGCCATGTGGCGGGCGATCGGAATCCGCGGCGCGGCAACCACAATCGGCGCGACGGCGGGCTGGGCGATGGCCAGCGTGACCGGCCCGCCGCGCCGCGCGGCGACCGTTGCGCTGATCGCGCTGGTGGGCGCGCAGCTCACCCAGACGCTGGTCGACTCGCGCGCCCCGCTGGTGGTGCTGACGTCCGTCGGCTCGCTGGGCGCGCTCGTTCTCGTGGTCAGCACCCCGGGGCTCAGCCAGGTGTTCGGCTGCACGCCCGTGGGTCCGCTGGCCTGGGGTCAGGGCCTGCTGGCCGCGGTCGCGGCCAGCTCGCTGTCGGCGGTCGCCCCCGACTTGCTGCTGCGCGCGTCCCAGAGCGTGCAGCGCCGGATGGTCGGCGAATGATGTCGCGGTCGAAACCGGTTGGCGGCACTTGTTGTTCATGTCTGGTAAACCCCGCGGTCACTTCTCCGGGTCGCGGGCCGGTCACGCCGGCCGTACCGTTTGCGGTACGACGGCTAACTCGAAAAGGTAAGCGAGCAGGTGGTTGAGATGGAGCGCGACAATCGGTTGCGGCTCAAGCCTTATCGGTCGGTATCGGAGCACATCGACGGCGCCTGGTGGCCACAGTCGACCAACTTGGTCGAGGAGCTGCCGAAGTTGCTGACGGCGTTGTCCGAGCGGATGGGCCGGATCGTGATGGTGGGCTACCGCCGCAACGGCTGGGACGAGACGCCGGCCCTGGTCGAAGTCGCCGGGCACACCGTCGAACTGCTCGGCTTCACCAGCGACGAGCCGACCAGTGTCATCCTGATCGGCGAGAACGGCCGCCACGTCACGCTGCAGGTGATCCGGCCGGACACCGGCGAGGAGGCGGCCCGGCAAGCGCTCGAGCGCGCGGGGAAACCCGGCGACGCCGAGGCCGCCCCGGCCAGCCGCTCGACGGTGGCCCGATCGGTGGCCGACGTCGCCGACAAACTGGCCCGTCACGAAGGCCTGGGCGACGAGCGCCGGACCGCCCAGATCAAGCGCTGGAGCGAGGAGGCGGCGAGTCAGTTCGTCGACGCGCCGGTGCAGACCTTCGTGCCGATCCTGGTCGAACACATCGTGCGCAACCGCATGCTGGAATCGCGGCCGCACGACCATCGGCGACCATCGTTGACGGCGTAAGCCGAACCGCTGGCTGCATCGCAAAGTAGCGACCGGATGGGCATCCAGCCGCGGGACTGGCTGGAGGTCACGGCTTCGGCCCCCGGCACACACCCCGACCCCGCCTTCCTCGACGGCCCGGCCGTCGTCGAAAAGCTGTGCAGCGACGCCGAATTCGGCTTGACCGGGACGGAGGCCGCCCGCCGGCTCACGGTGGTGGGCGCCAACGACATCGAGAGCGTCGCGCCGGCGCCGGCGTGGCGAAAGCTGCTGGCGCAGTTTCGCAGCCCGCTGATCTACCTGCTGCTCGCCGCGCTGATCGCCTCGCTCGCGGTCTGGGCCGTCGAGGGGGCCGGCGGCTGGCCCGTCGACGCCGTGGTGATCGCGGTCATCCTCGTGCTCAACGCGCTGCTGGGTTACGCGCAGGAGGCCCGCGCGGAGCGCGCGGTCGGCGCGCTGGCGCGGATGGCGGCGACGTCGGCGACGGTGGTCCGGGACGGGGCGCGGCGCACCGTCCCCGCAGGCGAATTGGTGCCCGGCGACGTCCTGCTGCTCGCCGAGGGCGACGCGGTGGCGGCGGACGCGAGGCTGCTGTGGGCCGCGGGCCTCGAGGTGTCCGAGGCCGCGCTGACCGGCCTGAGTGAACCCGTGCCCAAAGCCGCCCAGACGCTGCCCGACTCGGCGGATCGGGACGACAGGGCCGACATGGTGTTCAAGGGCACCGCGATCGCCAAGGGCGTCGGGCGGGCGGTGGTGACCGCGACGGGGATGGCGACCCAGACCGGTCAGATCGCCGGGCTGGTGCGGACCGTCGACCACGAGGCGACGCCGCTGCAGCGCGAGGTGGCGCGGGCCAGCAGGCTGCGG
>NZ_LZJJ01000307.1:0-1621 GCF_001667625.1 Mycobacterium sp. E1715 | reverse complement strand
CGCGGGTCGGCGTGCGTCCGCGTCGCCACCTGGTCGTCGACCGCGGCGTGATAGACGGCCTCGGCGACCGCCGTCGAGATGGCGCGCAAGTCCTTGACGTCCGGCAGCAACGAGTCCCCGCGAGCCGACGGACTTGCCTGTCGCACAACGGCTTTCGCTGCGGCCTGCAGCATTCCCTTGGTGAGCAGCCGGGCCCCCGCCACGATGATGCCCAGCCCGATTCCGGGGAACACCAGCACGTTGTTGGCCTGCCCGATCGTGTAGGTGGTGCCGTCGTATTCGATCGGTGCGACGGGGGTGCCGGTGGTGATCAGCGCCTTGCCGTCGGACCACTGCAGCACGTCGGCCGGCATGGCTTCCATTCGCGAGGTCGGGTTGGACAGCGGGAAGATCATCGGGCGCTCGCACGACGCGGTCATGGCCTGTACGACCTTCTCGGTGAAGGCGCCGAAAACGGTCGAGGAGCCCAGCAGGATCGTGGGGGAGGCGAGCTTGATGGCTTCCACCAAGCCGACCCGGTTCCCGGGAGTCACACCGAGCTGGGCACGGTTCTTCGCATAGGGCACTTGGAAATCCCGCAGATCGTCCATGTCGTCGAACAGCAGGCCCTGCCTGTCGATGGGCCAGATCTGTGCCGTCGCCTGTTCGAGGGTGGCGCCGTCGGACACCATGGCGTCACGGATCTGATCGGCCACCCCGATCCCGGCGGTTCCGGCCCCGAAGACGATGACCCGCTGGTCGCGCATCGGCACACCCGTGAGATGGCAGCCGCCGTACACGGCCGCCACGACCACCGCGCCGGTTCCCTGGATGTCGTCGTTGAACACGCAGTACTTCTCGCCGTAGTCGCGCAGGATCCGTCGCGCGTTCAACGGCCCGAAGTCCTCGAAATGCAGGATGGCCTTGGGGAACAGCCGGTGTGCGACCTCGATGTAGCGGTTGACGAACTCGTCGTACTCCTCGCCGCGGGCTCGCGCGTGCCGATTGCCCAAATAGAACGGATCCTGCAGCAGCTGCTCGTTATTGGTGCCGACGTCGAGGGAGACCGCGATGCAGCGGCGCGGGTCGATGCCGCCGCCGGCGGTGTACAGCGCCAACTTGCCCACCGCGATCTGGATGCCGCCCACCCCCCAGTCGCCGATGCCCAGGATGGCTTCGGCGTCCGTGCACACGATCAGGTCCACGTCGTCGGGCTCCAGCCCGAAGGTTTCGAACGCCGCCTCGATGTCGTCGGGCTCGTCGATGCTCAGAAAGAGCCCGCGCTGTCCGCGGTACTCGTCGGAAAACCGTTGAATGGCCTCTCCGACCGTGGGTGTGTAGACCACCGGCATCAGCTCGGGCAGGTGGTCTTCCAGCACCTTGTAGTAGAGCAGCTCGTGGCGGTAGTGCAACTGCTCCAGTAACAGGTTGCGGCCCAGATCTGTTGCCAGGCTTTGCAATTGATGCCAGACCCGGTCGGCCTGCTCGTCGAGCGTCAGCACCGCCGACGGAAGCCGTCCGGTCAGCCCGAGCTGCCGCCGCTGCTCGTGCGTGAAGCCGACTCCCCGGTTGAGGCTCGGCGCGGCGAGTGCCGGCGGGATCCGCGGTGCGTGTGCGTCGTACATCGCAATCTCACTTCCGG
>NZ_LZJJ01000306.1:0-7638 GCF_001667625.1 Mycobacterium sp. E1715 | reverse complement strand
CAGGCCGTCGCGGGCGCTGTCGCCCAGCCACACCACGCCGACGAACGCGGGTGCGATGGTCTCACCGACGACCATCCCGGCGACGGCCGTGGTCACCGATCCGCGGTGCAGCGCAGAGGTCAGCAGCAAGAAACCGGCCGCCCCGCCCGCGGCCGCCGCGTACAGCGCCGGATTGGTGTAGAAGGCGCGGTGGGTCGGGTTGATCACCTCGATCAGCCGCACGCCCACCTCGATGACCCCGAAGCCGGTTCCGGCCGCCAGGCCGAGCGCGAGCGCGCGCGGCCGGTCCGGTAGCCGGCCCGCCACCGCGCCGGCGAGGAATATCGCGGCGACCACGCCCAGCAATGCCCAGCCGAGCCCCGCCGGGGCGCGCCGGAAGTGCCCTGGCCCGGCCGCAAGGGCGAGCACGACGAGGCTCACGCACACCACGGCCACCGCCGTCCACTCGGCGCGCGACAGCCGCGCCGACAACAGCCACGCGGACGCGATGCCGGTGACCGCGATCGAGGCCGCCAACGCCGCGGCGACCACATAAATCGGCACCAGGCGCAACGCCGCCACTTGGAGGAGGAAGCCGACGCCGTCGAGGCCGACGCCGACGATGTACCGCCATTGCCGGGCGGCGCGCATCAGGAGCACGGTGTCGACACCCGAGCCGCTGCCGGCTTCCACCGACCGGGTCGCCGCCGCCTGCAGCACCGACGCCGTGCCGTAGCAGACCGAGCAGCCCAGCGCGAGGAGGAAGCCGATCAGCACACAACGAACAATAGGCGCCGGCGATGGCCGGCGCGCTGAGCCGGTTGGCTGTGAATCCTCTGAACAAATGTTTGGGCGCGGCACGGGTGGGGCACGTCACAGTAACGTGTGTCGCTGCGCCTGACCGAATCCCACTCACGACTAGTGAACAGTTGTGTGCTTTTAGTGGTGTCGTTGTGCGGCTGTCAAACAATGTATGACAAGCGAATTCAAACCAGACGTTTAAACTCGGTATACAACTGTGTACTCTAGCGGCATGGCGGAACGCGGCGCTGAACCCCAGGTCCCACGCGGGCGCCGGCTCTTCCTGCGCGCGGTGCGCCGGTTGTTCAGCCCGCTGCAGCCGGACGACTACCTCGAGATGATCAACCCGCTGTGGACCACCAAGGAGCTGCGCGGGAAGGTCGAGGCCATCGAGCAGCAGGGCTCGGAGGCCGCCAGCGTCTTGATCCGGCCCGGCTACGAGTGGCCTGGGCACAAGCCCGGTCAGTACGTGCGCCTCGGCGTGGTCATCGACGGCGTGTACCACTGGCGTGCGTATTCGCTGACATCGGACCCGACGCCCGACGACGGGCTGATCAGCGTCACGCCGAAGCGGGTCGACGGCGGCGTGGTTTCGCCGTATCTCGTGCACAAGATCCAGCCCGGGGACCTGGTGCGGCTTGGCGAGATCGAAGGCGTGTTCACCCTGCCGGAGCCCGTGCCGGACAAGATGCTGTTCATCAGCGCCGGCAGCGGCATCACCCCGATCATCAGCATGCTGCGCGACCTCGACCACCGCGACGAGATACGCGACGCCGTGGTCATTCACTCCGCCCGCACCCGCGAGCAGGCCATGTTTATGCCGGCGCTCGAAGAGCTCGAGAAACGGCACGATGGCATGCGGCTCGATCTGCGCTTCACCTCCGAACAGGGGCGGCTCACACCCGGCGACCTGGACGACGTTTGCCCGGACTGGCGCGAGCGCGAGGCGTTCTGCTCGGGCCCGGGGGAAATGCTCGACGCCTTGATCGAGCACTGGAAGGAGAACGCGGACTGCGACCGGCTGCACTTCGAGCGGTTCCAACCGAAGATCGGCGGCGACGCCAACGCCGGCGAGGGCGGCACCGTCTGCTTCCTGGACAGCGACAAGGAAGTCGAATGTGACGGTGGCACATCGATTCTCGAGGCCGGCGAGAAGGCCGGTCTCAACCTCGCCTTCGGCTGTCGCATCGGAATCTGCCATACCTGCGTCGGGACGCTGAAGTCGGGCAAGCTGCGCGACCTGCGCTCAGGTGACGTGATCGAACCGACCGAGCAGGACGTCCGAATCTGCATCAACACCGCCGAGGGCGACGTCGAACTCGAACTCTGATCGAAAGGAGCGGCTCGTGACAACGGCCGTAAAGAACGCCGGAGCGAATCCACTCTCCAGGCTGAGCGAGCAAGAATTGGAAAAGCTCGCGAAGGAATTCGACGCCATCCACGATGACGTGTTTGCCGACCTCGGGGACCGCGACCGGCGCTACATCAAGAACGTCATCTCGGCGCAACGGCAGATCGTGGTGGCAGGGCGAGTCCTGCTGCTGGCATCGCGCTCGAAGACCGCGTGGCTGCTGGGTACCGCCTGCCTGTCCATGGCCAAGATCTTGGAGAACATGGAGATCGGCCACAACGTGATGCACGGCCAGTGGGATTGGATGAACGACCCCGACATCCATTCGTCGGTGTGGGACTGGGACACCGCGTCCACCGCGGAATCCTGGAAGCACTCCCACAACTACATCCACCACACCTTCACCAACATCCTCGGCAAGGACAAGGATCTCGGCTACGAGATCATGCGGATCGACCCCAACCAGAAATGGGCACCGCGCTACCTGGGTCAACCGATCTACAACCTGCTGCTCACGCTCCTGTTCGAGTGGGGAGTGGCCGTCCACGACATGGATATCGACGCGATCCGCAAGCGCGAGAAGCCGTGGTCGGAGGTGCGCAAGGACCTGCGGGGCATCGGGGTCAAGGCGCGCGCGCAGATCTATAAGGACTACCTCGGCTGGCCGGCCATCAGCGCCGGTGCGTTCGCGCTCACGCAGCTCGCGCTGCGCGGCCGGCTCGAACAGCCGGCACGGTCCCGGCTGGGCAAGCGGCTGCGCCGGGTGTCGAACAAGGGCCGCGTCGCCGCCGCAGCGTCGTTCCTCGACAAGGTGGCGCCGGGCGTGGAAAGCACGTACCTGCGCACCCTGGGCGCCGACGCGGTGGCCAACGTCATCCGCAACATCTGGGCCCACGCCATCATCTTCTGCGGCCACTTCCCGGACCAGACCTACACATTCACGCAGGAAGAAACCGAGAACGAGACCCGCGGTGGCTGGTACGTGCGCCAATTGCTCGGCGCCGCGAACATCGAGGGCAGCCCGCTGTTCCACATCATCAGCGGCAACCTCGGCTACCAGGTGGAGCATCACCTGTACCCGGACATGCCCAGCAGCCGGTATTCCGAGATCGCGCCGCAGGTCAAGGAAATCTGCGACCGCTACGAGCTGCCCTACAACTCCGGTCCGTTCGGCAAGCAGTGGTTCATGGTGCACCGCAGCATCTTCCGCTTGGCGTTCCCGGGCGGGAAGCCGCGCCCCAAGCCCGGCCCGTACCACAGCAATGTGCACCGCCCCGACCCCGAGCGGCCGAGCGAGGGCACCCGGTCCCGCGATCGGGTGCCGGCCGAACACCCGGCCGCGGGTCCCGAACACGATTCCACCGGCGTCGAGGTGGAGCCGCCGCCGCGGGGCAAGGACTGACGCTCGGCGCCGCGCTCATCGAGTTGCCGTCGCCGGGCCGCTGGGTAGCCTTTGCGCGATGACGGGGATCGACGGGCAGGTCGTGGCCATCACCGGGGCGAGCAGCGGGATCGGCGAGGCGACCGCCCTGCTGCTGGCCGAGCGCGGTGCCCGGGTGACCATCGGCGCGCGCCGCGCCGAGCGACTCGATGAGATCGCACGGGAAATACGCGACCGGGGCGGATCCGCCGTCACCTGCCGCACCGACGTCTCGCGACCCGAAGACCTTCGGCGGCTCGTCGCGACGGCCACCGGCGAATTCGGCCGGCTCGATGTCCTGATCAGCAACGCCGGCATCAGCAAGATCGGGCCGGTGTCCGGCCTCGACGTCGACGGATGGACGGCGATGATCGACGTCAACCTGCGGGGAGTGCTGCACGGGATCGCCGCGGCCCTGCCGGTTTTCCGAAATCAAGGGCGCGGACATTTCGTGACGACGGTGTCGACCGCGGGGCTCAAGATCGTGCCCACCATGGCGGTGTACGCCGCCACGAAGAACGCCGTTCGCACCCTGATGGAGGGCTTGCGCCAGGAATCCACCGACGGCGTCGTGCGGACCACATCGATCTCACCCGGATTCGTCGACACCCGATTGGACGATTCCATCGACGACGCGGCGATGCGCGCTCAGATCCGTCGCAACATGACCGAATTCGGCTTGCCGCCGGCGGCGGTGGCCCGGGCCATCGCGTTCGCCATCGAGCAACCGCACGAGGTCGAGATCGGCGACATCACCATCCGGCCAACGGTCCAGGGCTAGCAGCAGTCGGCGGGGTTGCCACTCCGGAGAACAGACACCGAAGTGAACCATTTCCAGCGCGCGCTCGTGGATGATCATCGATGATGCGCCGCGCCCCCAGTTCCAGCACCGAAGAGACCGAGCCGACCGATTCCGGTGGCTACGGGTTTCCCGCGCGGCTGTGGCGCCTCCTGGATGAGCACCCACCGCCCGGTGTCGGGCGGGCGCAGCGCTGGCGCAGCCCGCTGCGGGGACCATGGCTGACATCCGTATTCGGGTCGGTGCTGCTGGTCACGCTGCCGATCGTCATCATCACGGGGCTGCTGTCGTACATCGCCTACGGGCCGCGGTTCGGCCAGGCCATCCCCGGCGACGTCGGATGGCTGAAGCTGCCGACGTTCGATTGGCCCACCAACCCGTCGTGGCTGTATCGGCTGACCCAGGGGTTGCACGTCGGGCTCGGGCTGATCCTGATCCCGGTGGTGCTGGCCAAGCTGTGGTCGGTGATCCCGCGACTGTTCGCGTGGCCGCCCGCCCGGTCCATAGCCCAACTGCTGGAACGGGTTTCGCTGCTGATGCTGGTCGGCGGCATCCTGTTCGAGATCGTCACGGGCGTGCTGAACATCCAGTACGACTACATCTTCGGTTTCAGCTTCTACACCGCGCATTACTTCGGCGCCTGGGTGTTCATCGCAGGATTCGTCGTGCACATCGCGATCAAGATCCCGGCCATGTGGTCCGGCCTGCGCTCGATCTCAGCGCGCGACGTGCTGCGCGCCGGCCGCGCCGAGACCCGAGCCGAACCATGGGAGCCGGACGGGCTGGTCGCCGCGGATCCGGCGCCCGCGACGATGAGCCGCCGCGGCGCCCTGGCGCTCGTGGGCGGCGGTGCGGCGTTCGTGGCGGTCATCACCGCGGGGCAGACGTTGGGTGGGTTCACGCGGCCCGCGGCCCTGCTGCTTCCGCGCGGCCGCACCCGCGGGGATGGTCCCGGCGACTTCGAGGTCAACCGGACCGCGGTGGTGGCCGGCATTTCCGCCGAAGACACGGGCGAGCGCTGGCGGCTCACCTTGAGCGGCGGCCCGCACGCCGTCGTCCTGGACCGCTCCGCCCTCCTGGCCATGCCGCAGCGCACCGCCACGCTGCCGATCGCCTGCGTGGAAGGCTGGTCCACCACCCAAACGTGGACCGGTGTGCGCCTGGCGGACCTGGCCCGGCTCGCCGGCGTACCGGCTCCCGACTCGGCGTACGTCTCGTCGTTGGAGCGCGGGGGCGCATTCGGCCGCGCGACGCTGCAGGGTAGCCAGGTGCTGCACCCCGATGCGTTGCTGGCCCTGCGCGTCAACGGCACCGACCTGTCCCCGGACCATGGGTTCCCGGCGCGCATCATCGTGCCCGCGTTGCCCGGCGTACACAACACCAAATGGGTGGAATCCATTGCCTTCAGGGCCGGCCCAAATGCATAGCGCCCGAGCGGCTTTCATGAGGCTCTACGGGTCCGGCCCATGGCATCTGTTGATCCTGATCGCCGGGTTCGCCCTCTTGGGCTACGTGGTGGCCACCAGCAAACCGGTCACGCTGTGGAACACGCACGTGTGGTGGCAGTCGATCATCGTGTGGTTCGCCGCGGCCATCGTCGCCCACGACCTGGTGTTGTTCCCGATCTACGCATTGCTCGACCGGCTGCTGTCGCGCTCCGTCGTCCGGCTGCCGCCGCGGCCGGTGCCCGTGATCAATCACATCCGGGTGCCCGCGCTCGGTGCGGGGCTGACGCTGCTGGTGTTCCTGCCCGGCATCATCAAGCAGGGCGCCGCCACGTATTCGGCCGCGACCGGCCAGACGCAGGATCCCTTTCTTGGCCGCTGGCTGCTGCTGACCTCGGCGATGTTCGGCGTCAGCGCCGCGATCTACGCGGTCCGCACGGCGACGGCGCATCGAGGCGCCGAGGCGGCACCCGACCTACATGTTGGCGATGATTTGTAGGCGCTGGGCGCTGTATTCGGTGTCGGTGATGGCGCCCCTGGCGTGCAGGTCCTCGAGTTGTTTGAGGCGGTCGTACAGCGGTGGCTCGGGCCGCGCGACCGCGGCCGGGTGAGCAGCGTGGACGCCCCCGGTGTGCGGCATCGAGCCGCCCTTGGTGGTCCAACCCGCGCCGAGATCGATCAGCCGCAGCGCGAACAGCACGCCCGCGCCGGTGATCGGCAGGCCGAGGTAGATCATCCACCCCAACGGCACGCCGGCCCGGCTCAGCGCGAAATAGCGCGTCAGCAGGACCAGCGCGAGCATCCCGCCGGCCAGCAGCACGACGACCTTGCTTTTCATCCGCCATGAACCTCCGTGTCGATCGCTGCGGGGCGCAGCGGTGGTGCGGCAAGTGCAACCCGGCGGGGCCGCTACCGATCCCAAGGGCGCTAAGCGCATTCACCGTCCACGGCGGCGCTGGAAGGATTCTTGGTGACTTCTTGGAGTGTTCTTTGAAACCCGCGCGTGTTCTGCGCGTGCGGCGGCGACTAACTACTCTGGTGAGCATGGGAAACGGGCGGACCGGGACGGCGAAGGCGTTATGCGCCTGCCTGGCCGCACTTGTCTTGCTGCCATTCGACGCCACCCCGATGGCGGCCATCACAAAAACCGTTGCGCCGTCTCCATCCTCGTCGATCGACCACAGTGCCCTCGGACCGCCCAGCTCGCCCTGCTTTATCGGCCTCAACTGCGGATGTGTTCAGCACTGCCAATCGCCGCCACGCCCACGCCCGCCGGCCGTGGCCGGCGATCCACAGCACGCCCCGCCCGCCTCCACGCCGCCAAATCCCTAGTCCGACCGCCTGAAAGCACACTGGAGAGATCGTGAAGATTCGACAAGCCCAGCCCGTGGCCGCGGTTGGCGGTGTCTTCGCAGCGCTCGTCCTGGCGTTCGGTTGGTCGGACGCCGACACGGTCACCCGGGCCGCGAACCCCACGTCTTCGTCCAACGTGACGCCGGCGCCCCCGCCCGCCCCGGGCGGCGCCCTGCCGGTGCAACCCGCCGGCGGGGGTGGCTGCATCATCGGCCTCAACTGCGGTTGCACGCGCAACTGCCACAAGCCGCGGCCCCGTCCTCCGGGCCCCGTCAGCGACCCGCAACACGACGCGCCCGCACCGGCCCCGGAGAACCCCTAGCGGGCAGTACCCGGCGAGGCCGCCGGCCGCTTTCCTATCATCGGCTGATGGAGATCGAGTCCTCGCCGGCGTTCAGTGCCGAGGACTCGGCCCGGTTTCATGCTTGCGGCTTCTGGTCGGACACGACGTTGTCGGACGCGGTACGCCGCAACGCCGAACGGTCGCCGG
>NZ_LZJJ01000305.1:0-16684 GCF_001667625.1 Mycobacterium sp. E1715 | reverse complement strand
CAGTGCCCAGAAATCCCACTTCGGGTTGTAGTAGACGGGGGCACTGTCGCGCAGGCGTCTGTACGTGTCGTACGCCCCGTTGAAGAAATCTTCAGAGAATGGATCGAATTCGACGTTACCTTCTGAGACCTGCAACGGCGTAGTAGGAGTCATAGAATCGCTCCGGCCTCTTTGTAGGCTTCGATGGTGTCCCAGTCCAGGCCCGCTTCCATCAGCACCTCCTCGGTGTGCTGGCCGTGCTCGGGCGCCCCCGAAGGGGTGACGGCCGTCTCGTCGAATTGGACGGGGTTGGTGGGCAACGAGTAAGGCGCTCCGCTCATCGTCGCGGTCTTCGCGACATAGCCGTTCGCGGTCACCGCCGGGTCGTGGCAGACCTCCCCCGGTGTCTGCACCACACCCCAGGCGCCGGAGAGGTCTGCGAGCGCCTCACGCCATTCGACGAGTGTGCGTTGGGCAAACGCTTCGTCCATCAGCGAGATGAGTTCCGCCCGGTTGGCGAATCGCGTTGCCGCCTCGGCAAATCGCGCATCATCGACGAGTTCGGGTAGGCCGATCACGCGCATCGCTTCCGCATAGAACTTGTCCAGTTGCAACATCATCAGCTGGACGTGGCGATCGTCTTTTGTGCGGTAGGTCCCGACCAAAGGGTTGGGCGCGTCGGCGTGGCGCCAGCTCGGAACCGCGCCGCCGCCATGAATCTGGCTCACTGCGATGTCGGGGCTGAGGTTCCAAGCCGCAAGCCCGAGGAGGGAGACATCCACCACCGATCCCTGACCGGTGGTCGCCTTCCGGTACAGCGCTGCCGCGATACCCCCAGCGATCGTCATTCCGCCGAGCAGGTCGCCGAACGCGGGTCGTGAACGCACCAATTCCTCAGCGTCCTCGGTGAGCATGGCGGCGATGCCGCCGCGCGCCCAGTAAGAGACGCCGTCATAGCCGGGCTTGTCGGCGTCGGGTCCCTTCGGGCCGTGGCCCGACCCGCGTACGTAGACGATGTTGGGGTTGACGGCCCTGATGTCGTCGACGTCGATGCCCATCTTCTTGCGGCGGCTTGGTAGGTAGCTGGTGAGGAACACGTCGCAGGTGGCCGCGAGTTTGCGGATGACGTCTTGGCCGCCGGGAGTGCTCAGATCGACGCCGATCGACTTCTTGCCCCGATTCGGTATCTCGATCATGTAGTTGACGGCGCCACCACCCTCGTCGACGATGCCCATCGTCACGAGGCCGCGTTGCGGGTCGCCTCCCTCGCGCGGCTCGACCTTGATGACCTCGGCACCCCATTCCGCCAACACGGCGCCGGCCGACGGTACGAAGGTCCACGCGGCAACCTCCAGCACGCGAACACCGCTGAGTACTTTGTCGACGGAAATGACGGCCTCCATGGGTCACGGCAGTACGGGTGCGAGCGCACCAACAGTTGGGAAACGGCGGCAATGCTCGTTTACACGTTCCGAGAATGTCAGTTTCGAGGGAGTTTGTAAACCGCGGCGGCGCCAACGGGGCAGCGCCGAAGTGCTTACGGACGCGCCGACAGCCGTCCCGGCAAGCCCGGATCACCGTCGGCCCAAAAGGCCCGCCAGGTCGGCATCCGTTGGGGCATAGCCGCACGCAACCGAACGTCGGTCGGCCATCGCATGAACTCGGGACCGGGGCGCTCGGTGACATCGACGGAATACCAGGGATGCTCCCGCCGCTTGACGAAGCACCACTGGCCGTCGCGGCGCTCATAGACGTCGTCGTAGCGCATCGTGATCACATACCATCCGTCGCCGTCCTCGTGTTCGGCGCGGCAGTAAATCGCTCCGGTCGCATGATCGGCGTCGACGAAGTCGAACTGGTGACCGCAGATCAGGTGGATGCTGCGGTAGAACCGTCGGAGCACGCGGTCATACCAGCGCCTCAACGCATCCCTGCCGCGCCCCTCGGCGCCCGCGTCGACATCGTCGACGAACAACGCCACCAATGCATCGAGATCACGGGCATCGAGGGCCATTGCATACTTGCCGGGTAACTGGCTAATCGCGAGGCTCGACTCCACTCGGTCCAACCGGTCATCGCCGGTCGAACCCTTCAATCCTGTGGCCATCGCGGTATTGTAGGCTCACACCGCCTAATGAGAACCGCTGTTCTCGGTTTCGGAAAGGCTACTATTCTGCGCTCATGCCCTTTCCGACGATCTTGCCCACGATCCCTGCACTGGTGAGGTTTTGCGCAGCCCGTTTCGGCGACAGGCCGTTCCTCATCGCCGACGGGCGGAGATTGTCCTACGCCGATCTCGACCGCCGTTCGGCCGCCCTGGCCGCCGCCCTGTTGGCGCAGGGCATCAGCAAGGGCGACCACGTCGGAATCCTGATGCCCAACAGCGTCGACTGGGCACTGGCGTGGTTTGCCACCACACGCATCGGTGCGGTCGCTGTTCCGCTCAACACCTTCTATAAGGCCTCCGAACTGGCCTGGACCGCCCGCCATGCGGACCTGAACGCAATCTTGGCGTGGCCGCGGTTCCGCAATCACGACTTTTTGACCCGGCTGGAAGATGCACTGCCGGGTCTCGCCGGTCAGGACCGGCCAGGGCGCATCATGGTCCGCAAGGCCCCCTTCCTACGGACTGTCGCGGTGTGGGGACCGTCTGATCGGGCCTGGACGACGAGGATCCACGCCGACGGCGCGCTGCCGGCCGCCGACGCCGACTTCCTCGTCGACGTGGAGTCGTGCGTGACCCCGGCCGACGAGGTGATGATCATCTACACCTCGGGCAGCACCGGTGACCCGAAAGGGCCCGTGCACACCCAGGGAACGCTGGTCCGCCACACCTACAACCTCACCTTCATGTACGCCGTCACCCACGACGACGTGATGTTCACGTCCATGCCCTTCTTCTGGGTGGGCGGGCTGATCACCGGATTGCACGCGGTGATCCACCACGGCGCGACGCTGATCACTCAGCCCGCGTTCGATGCAGCAGAGGCGTTGGAGCTGATGGAGCGACACCGCGCGACCATCGCGCTGGGCTGGCCGCAGCAGGGTAAGACGCTGTCCGAGCATCCCGACTTCTCAGCACGCGATCTGAGTTCGGTGCACCGCACCAGCATGCCCGCGATGGTGCCACCCCGGCATCAACCCAAGGGCTCCAGCGGCCTGGGAATGACCGAGCTGTGCGGCAACCACCTCGGCGTCGATCCCTATCTGCCGCAAACGCCCGATCGGTCCGAAACCGGCGGCCCACCAATCGAAGGGCTGCACCACCTGATCGTCGACCCCGACACGGGACAGCCGGCGCCCATTGGCACGCCCGGCGAAATATGGGTTCGCGGATACTCGTTGATGCAGCGGCTGCACAAGTGCGAGCGCGAGGACGTGTTCACGTCGGACGGCTACTACCGAACGGGCGACTGCGGCATCGAGTACGACGACGGTTGGATCAAGTTCACCGGACGGTTGGGCGACCTGATCAAGACCGGTGGGGGCACCAACGTCACACCCAGCGAAGTCGAACTGGCACTGGCCGACTGCGACGGCGTGCTCGAGGCATATGTGGTCGGAGCGGAGAGCGCTGAACACGGAACGGTAGTCGCGGCTGCGGTGGTGCCGCGCGGCGAATCCGCACTCGACGCCGAGTCTTTGCGAGCGCAACTGCGCGACCGGCTGTCGGCGTACAAGGTTCCCAAGCACATTTGGGTCACCGCCAAGCGAGACCTTCCGTTCACCGCGACCGGCAAAGTCAAGAAGTCGGAGCTGGCGCGGCAACTCAGCGAACAGTTGCGCTCGGCTACGAGCTAACCGGTTGCCCGTCGGGCATATTCGTGGTCATCAGGGTCAACGGGATGCCGAACAACGGCTCCAATTTGACTTCGGTCAGTTCGAATCCGTCGCCTTCGTGCCGCTGCCGGAAGTCGGACTTCACGCCGTACCTCGTGGCGATGTCCTCGCCCGCGGCACAATCCGCGGTGCGTACGATGACGGAGAACAGCCCGTCACCGTTGCGCGCGAGAAAGTCCGCCGCGGTACCGGCATCCGTTGGTGCCGCGGCGGTCGGGGCGATGAGCTCGAACCCGCGGTCCCAGTCGAGGCGAACCTGCAGACCAAGGCGCTCTAACTCGAAAGCCTGGAACTGAAAGCCCAAAGCGCTCAGGTAGTCGGCAGCGCGGTCGAGGCGCTCAAGAGCGACGGCGAACACAACGTGGTGCAACTGCGGCAGCTGGGGTGACATGCCAAAGACTCTACGAGCGCATAAAGAGAGATTTCAATTATCGGAAATATCGATTCTCGTTGCGGTAGATTCGCGGCTGCACACCCACACGTCCTGGCGGAGAGGCGCTTCGTGGCACTCGAGCAGTTCAACCTAGAGGGTCAAGTGGCGATTGTCACCGGCGCCGGGCGCGGCGTCGGCGAGGGTATCGCCAAGGTCCTTGCGGAAGCGGGCGCCACGGTGGTCGGTACGGCGCGTACGACGTCCGAGGTGGAGCGGACGGTCACGGACATCGAAGAATCGGGCGGCAAAGGACTCGCAATCACCGCCGACGCGCTACAACGCTCCGACAGCGAGCGCGTGGTCCAGACCGCGGTCGACAAGTTCGGCCGCATCGACATCCTGGTCAACAACGTCGGTTTCGCAACTTACGGCCCATTTCTGCGCCTGACCGACGACAACCTCCGGGAAACCTTCGATTATTGCGTCACTTCCGCTTTCATCATGAGCCAGTTGGTCGTGCCGCACATGCTGGCGGTGGGCCGGGGCTCGATCGTGAACATCTCGTCAGGAGCGGGCCGATTCGGGATCCGGGGATTACTGCCCTATTCCGTGGCCAAGGGTGGACTCGAAGCCCTGACCCGCGCCATGGCCCAGGAGCTCGCCCCCAAGATCCGCGTCAATGCGATCGCCCTGGGCGCATTCATGACCACCGGGCTGCAGTCCAGCTTCGACCTGATGCCTGGGTCCGAGGAGAAACTGAAGGAGCTGACGCCGCTGCATCGTATCGGTGACGTCGCGGACCTCGGCCGGCTGACGTTGTACCTTTGCACCCGCGATTGCTATGCGACGAACTCGACCTTCATTGTCGACGGCGGCCTCCAGGGTCCGAATTCCTCTCTGCCCATCCCCGATCTGTAGCCAGACGCAGCCGACAAAGGAGTAACCAGCATGGCAGAGAAGGTTTTACGCGTCGCCGTAATATCGACGGGCGGCGTCGGAAGCATCGCGTTGCGGGCCATCCACCGGCGCGCACACCTCGATCTGGTCGGTGTATGGGTGCACAGCGCCGAAAAGACGGGTCGCGATGCCGGCGACGTTGTCGGGCTGGGCCCTATCGGTGTGACGACCACTGCCGACCTGGACGACATCATCAGACTCAAGCCCGACTGCGTGGTCTACGCGGCTTTGGGGGCCGACATGGATGCGGCCGCGGTGCCCGACTATGTCCGATTTCTGAAGGCCGGCATCAATGTCGTTACGACCAACACACCGGGGATGATGTTTCCCGACAGATGGATTCCCGACCTGGCCGACCAAGTACGAGCGGCGGCGCTCGCCGGCGGCGTCACCATCTACACCTCGGGTATCGAACCGGGATTCGCCGGTGATCAGTTCGCCGTCATGCTGTCGACCTTGTCCAACACCATCCGGTCGGTCCGCGCGCAGGAGATCTTCGACTACTCGGCCTACCCCAACGAGTACTCGATGTTCGACGCGATGGGCTTTGGCCGTCCGCTGGACTTCACGCCACTGCTCGAACTGGAGGGCGCACAGCGGTTCGCCTGGGGACCACCTATCGGTCTGGTGGCACGAGCTCTTGGCGTCGAGCTCGACGAAGTGACAGAACGCTACGAGCGCGTGCTCACACCACGCGACCTCCACGTCGCGTGCGGGTTGATCCCGGCAGGCACCTGTGGGGCGGTGCGGGCCGAGACGACCGGAATCGTCAACGGCCACCCGGTGATCACCATCGAACACATCAACCGCATGGCGCCCGATCTGGCACCCGAGTGGGCGTCGGCACCGCACGGGACGTACCGCGTCGTCATCGAGGGCGAGCCGCACATCCACTGCGATCTTCGGTTCGGTACCGAACCGACGGCGCAGTCAGCGAACGACGATGCCATGCAGGCGACGGCCATGCGGGTGGTCAACGCAATCCCGTACGTCATCGATGCGGCACCGGGCATCGCCACGTCGTTGGATCTGCCGATCACCGCGCCCCGCAACGCGGTGGATGTGAGCTAGACGGTGAACATCGGCCCGCGGGGAGCGCCCCTTACCTCGTTGCCGCCGTCGATCGCAAAGCTCTGCCCGGTCATCCAACTCGACTCGGGTCCCGCCAGGTAACGGACGCCCGGGGCGATATCGTCAGACACCCCGAGGCGGCCCAACGGGACGCGTTCGAGGAAGCTGCTGGTCAGCTCTTCCAGGTGGATGTAGCCCTGCGTGGTGGCCGCCTCGGTCAGGCCGGGCCGGACGGCATTGACACGAATTCCCCTAGGGCCCAACTCTGATGCCGCGACCCGGATCATCATCTCGAGTGCGGCCTTGCCCGCCGAGTAGTGCCCAAGGCCCTCCATCGGGATCTTCGACGACGTCGAAGAGATGAACACGATCGACCCGCCGTTCGTCATCAGCGGTGCCGAGTAGCGCAGCGCCAAGAAGTTTGACCGCAGATTGCCCATCACGAAGTTGGTGAAGGTCTCGAGATCGAGCCCAGTCAGTGGTCCGGTGCCGCCGGTGGCCACCGTGCCCACGACGATGTCCAGCCGACCCTTGAGGTCATGGGCCGCCTCGGCGGCCGCCGCGACGGTCCCCTCGTCTTCGGGATCGCCCTTCTTGACGACAATTTCGGCATCCGGGACCGCGGCGAGGATGCCGTCGCGGGCCGCGTCCAGGCGCTTGCTCGATCTCCCCAAAAGGTACAGCGCCGCACCGTCAGCGGCGAGCAGCTTGGCGCTCGCCTGGGCAATTCCGGCTGACGCCCCCAGGATGAATGCCGTCTGACCGTCAAGTACGCCCATGCGACCCCGCCTCCATTTATGTATCGGCAGCAGAATACTAATTCTCCTTAATGAGTAAAGGAAGTTCTCAGAACCAGCGCGGTGATGTAACGTACCCGTGTGGCAGACATGAGCGGCAAGGTTGTACTAATCACCGGTGCCGCCCGTGGCCAGGGCCGAGCGCACGCCGCCAGGTTGAGCGCCGACGGCGCCGACACCATCCTCGTCGATATCGCCGGACCGCTGCCGCCGAGCGTCCCCTACGACTCGGCCACTCCCGATGATCTGGCGCAAACCGCCGACCTCGTGGTGGCGAATGGCAGACGTGCCGTCACGGCGATCGTCGACACCCGCGACCATGACGCCCTCTGTGCCGCCGTCGATAAGGCTGTTGCCGAACTCGGCAGGCTTGACGTGATCGTCGCCAATGCCGGCATCTGTTGTCCGGCTCCCTGGGACCGCGTCTCCCCCAGCGATTTTCAGGACACGGTCAACGTCAACCTGGTCGGGACCTGGAACACGGTCATGGCCGGAGCGAAGCACATCATCGCCGGCGGACGTGGCGGGTCGATCATTCTGATCGGATCGGTGGCGGGGGTGAAAGTGGAGCCCTTCATGGTGGCGTACACGGCGAGCAAGCACGGCGTTACCGGCCTCGCCCGCTCATTCGCGGTCGAACTCGGCCGTTACGACATCCGGGTGAACAGCCTCCATCCCGGATCGGTCGCGACACCCATGGGTAGCGGGCGGATGATCGAAGCGATGCAGGAGGCGGCGGAGTCGTATTCGCATCCCCAGTACGGCTTCAGCAAGCAACTCATCCCCAATGCCGTGACGATGCCTGAGGACATCGCGAACGCCGTTGCTTGGCTGGCCTCAGACGAATCGCGGTTCGTCACGGCTTCGGCGATTTCCGTCGATGTCGGGGTCGCTCAGGCTTAGCAGGACGGCGCTCAGTTCGGCCGGTCGGGCGAAAAACGGTGAGTGGCCACCGTCGAACTCGAAGACCCGAGCGCCGATCCGGCCGGCCGCATTGCGCCGGGCCCAGGACCCGCCGACCGCGCGATCATCGCGCATGAGCACGTAGTCCGAGGGCGTGTCGGGCCAGCGGTCGATCGGACACCGTTCGATTAACACCGTAAAGGATTGGTGTCGCAACTCATTGAACGCTTTGCGCCCCAGCGCTTCTGGGCAGTCATGATAGAAGCCTTCCCGCACCGCCTCCCAAGACAGGCCGAACGGTCCCTCACCCTGTTCTTGCGGCTCAGGAAAAGAGATCGCATCGGGGTTGGCGGCCAGGTGGTCGGCGAACGACTGTCCGGGCACGGGCAGGAGGCCACCGACGAACACCATTCTTTGCACCGGGTGGAGCGTGGCGATGACCGGTGCGCACAGCCCCGACAGCGAATGTGCCACAACGACGACGTCCTCGACCATGTCGGGGGACGCGGCACCGACTCGGGCTCCCTCGATCGCGTCGATCGCCACCCGCGCCCATTCCAGGGCACCCGCCGACTCATCATCGACCGGCAGATCCGGCGCAACGACCCGATGACCACGCCGCGCGAGCTCCACGGCGACCCCGTCCCAGCACGAGCCATCATGCAGCCCGCCGTGCAGCAGCGCGAACAGCGTCATGCTCGGGTCCGCGAGATCCGGGTGGCGAGCTCTGGGCCGGCCAACGGCAACCCGATGACGCGTGTTCGAACTACTTGTTCGGTGTGGCTCACTGGTAGAAGGGTCCCCGTTTGCCCGACCTCTCGAGATGCCCGTAGGGATCGTAGACCTTGATGTTCGGGTACGGGTTCTGTTCGTACGCAGGCTTGGACAGTCCGGCGGTCCGCAGCCCCGCCAGTACCACCAGCGGGACGGCGAACGATACGAGCCCCACCGAGGCCGACACGAGGAGCCGGCGCGTCAGCGCCAGCTTGTCGCGGCCCGGTCGCGCCGGTAGCCGGCGGGCGATCCGGTTTATCAGCACCAGCTCGCCGCCTTGGTCCCGGACGCACATCACCGCCACCATCGCGAATATGAACGAGTCATACACCGCCATGATGAGCGGGAAATGAATGTGGCCGATCTGCAGCGTCGGTCCGACCGCCTCGGTGTAGTAGAAGATGCCGAACCTCATCCAGGTGAACTGGACGACTCCGTTGAGCGGCAAGGCGATCACGAACGAGCCGACAAAGACCGCGGCAAGCCGATGGCGCGCCAGCCAACCCATGGGCCGAATCAGGGGCTCGAGGAATCGATTGTTCAGCTGCAGAATCCCCAGACCGGTCAACAAGTAGTACGCCGCGTAACCCCCGAGGAACGACAGCGCGGGTTCCAGGTTCGGCGAGATGTTCACGTACGGCCACGACAACGGGAAGTGCAACATCCGCGGGTCGAAGATCGCGAACGTCGCCCAGTTGGCCAACGGGTCCAGGGCGCCGGTGATCAGCCCCGCGAACGCGATCACCACCGTCCAATGCACCTTGCGTTGTCTTACCGAGAGCCACACCAACGTGGCGATCAGCCCGATGGCCATGGGGACGGAGCTCAGGGCGACCACCAGCGGCCAGTCGTCGAACCCGAGGAACGGCGGATACGGTGCCGGCCCCGGGTATGGGTTGGTGGTGCGCGGATCCCCGTGCGTACCCGATTGCATCGTCGCGACGGTCACGATCGCGAATACCAGGTACCCGGCTATGAACAACGCCCATCCGGCACGGGACAGCGGCGGCGAACTGCCGACCCGAATGGGCCGAGAGGACCCGGAATCGGGGCTGGTGTCCACGACGTCCGTCATGCCAAACCCCGATGTTCCTTTCAACCTCTACAGCCCGGCCCCATGAGAATATGCGTTATCGACAGCGACAAAAAGACTTCGGGACGACTTGGTCCATCTTCAGCCCGCCGCCTCGGCGGGTGTTGCGCTGTTGCCCTTGATGACGGGCATGTTCGTCCACGCGCCACGGTCGTCGCGATACCACCCCGCGGCGGCCAACGCACCGCCATCGGCATGCACCACAGTCCCCGATACCCATGCGGCCAGCGGGCTCGCGAGAAACAAGACGCAGCCCGCGATGTCCTGTGGGGTTCCGAAGCGGCCCAGCGGAATCCAGCGCGGAATATTGTGCCGCTGTGATTGGTGGATCATGCGGTCCAGCGGGACCTGGGCGCTATCCGTGGTTTCCGGCGCCACGGCATTCACCCGGATGCCCTCCGGGCCAAGCTCGAGGGCGAGGCTCATGGTAAAGCCGGTCACCGCCGCCTTGAAGGCTCCGTATACCGCGAAGTGCGGTATACCCCGGAAGCCCTCGATCGACGAGACGTTCGTGATGCTCGCGCCGCCGGCGGCGGCACGCAGCAGCGGCAGCATGGCCCGGCTGACCAGAAAGATGTGCTTGAGATTCACCCGATATATGTCGTCGATCTGCTCGTCGGTGAGCCGCTCGAAAGGTGTCGGCCGCGTCATGAAGTGACCGACGTTGTTCACCAGCGCGTCGAGGCGCCCGTAGCGGCTGCCGATGGCATCGGCGAGCGCCGACACGTCGGCCGCGACGGTCGCATCGCCCGTCACCACGAGCGCCCGATCGCCGAGTTCGCTGCGCAGGTCCTGCGACCGCGCCGGGTCGACCTCGAGTACGACGACCGACGCACCCAGGCCGGCAAAGGCCAGCGCCGTGGCGCGCCCGATGCCCGCGCCACCGCCGGTGACAAGCACCACCTTGTCGTTGAAGTCGATCATTCCGCCTCCTGTTTTGCGTCGCCGAAGCGCAAATGATCCGGCCGCAACGAGAATATCGATTCTCGCATGCGAGAATAGCGGCTAACCTTCAGTTACGGATTCGGCCAGAGGAAAGCGGGCTATGAGCGACCGGCACTCCAACATCGCGGGGACGCGGATGCTGATCATCGGGGCGTCCTCCGGCATTGGACAGGCGTTGGCAATTGCCGCCCACTCCAGGGGGGCTCGCGTCGCGCTCGCCGCACGGCGGGTGGAGCTGCTGTCGGACCTGGCCGATCGGCTGCACGGATCGGCCCACGAGTTGGACGTTTCGGACCCGCGCGCGGTGGAGACCGTCGTCGCCGAGGTCGCCGCGAACCTGGGCAAGCTCGACGCGGTGGTGTTCACCAGCGCCGTGGTGCCCTTCGTGCTGATCGAAGACACCGATGTGGAAACCTGGCTGCATTCCTACGCCGTCAATGCCGTCGGCGCCTCCCACGTGCTTCGGGCGGCCCTTCCCCACTTGACCGACGACGCCACGGTCATCGTCGCATCCAGCCATGACGTCGGTCGCCCCCGCGCCGGCGTGGCCGCCTACCACGCGAGCAAGGCCGCGCTAGACGAGATCTTGCGATCCTGGCGCGCCGAGCATCCCGAACTGGCCGTGATCCGGGTTAGCGTTGGCCCGACCTGTGACACCGAGATCCTGCGCGGCGCCGACCGGGATCTGCTGGCCGATCTATACCGGGCCTGGGCGCGGGCGGGCCAGATTCCTGAGGAAATGTCCACGGTGGACGACGTGGCCAACGCCATGCTGTCCCTGATCGCCATCTCACGCGCGAACCCCACCGTCGTCAGCGAGATCGTGCATCTTGCCCCGCGGATCACCAAGACTCGGTGATACTACGAACCGCGAAGGGCGGATGACTGAATGGATCTTGGTTTTGAGGGCGCGACGGCGGTCGTGACCGGCGGCAGTAAGGGAATGGGGCTGGCGATCGCCGAGAGTCTCGCGGCGGAAGGCGCCTCCGTGGCGATCATGGCGCGCGGTCGGGCGGCGCTGGATTCGGCCGCCAGGCGAATCCGCGCCGCGGGGGCACCCGAAGTACTCACCGTCAGCGTCGACATGTCCGATGGCGATTCCATCACTTCGGGCTTTGCCTGCATTGGTCATTCGTGGGACACCCTGAACGTCCTGGTGCACACCGTGGGTCCGAACGCGGGCGCGTTCGACGATCTGAACGACGACGACTGGCACGCCGCATTCGATCTCGGCACCCTGTCCGCGGTGCGATCCGTGCGGGCCGCGCTGCCGATGCTGCGATCAGCCGAGTGGGCCCGCATCGTCACCCTCTCCGCGCACTCCATCCAGCGACAAAGCCCGCGGCTGGTCGCCTACACGGCAGCGAAATCGGCGCTGTCCAGCTTCACCAAGAACTTGTCGAAAAGCCTTGGAGCCGAGGGCATTCTTGTGAACTGCGTCTGTCCGGGAACCATTGTGACGGCAAGCTTTACCGAGGTTCTGCGGGATGCGCTCGCGGCAGACGGGCTCGACTCGTCGGATCCCAGGGACGTGATGAGCTGGGTCGAGAAGACCTTCGGCCATCCATGCGATATCGGTCGCGCCGGGCTGCCGGAGGAGATCGCCTCCATCACCACGTATCTGGCGTCGCGACGCAACGGCTATGTGACGGGTGCGACCGTCAACGTCGACGGCGGATCGGACTTCATCTGACCCTCCTCGCCCATCCATCCGGCTCTGAAGGGAGTGGAGACTTGACCGTGAATTCCCGGCGTCTTCGAGTCATTCAGTGGGCAACCGGTGCCGTAGGCACCGAGATGATCAAGACCATCCTCGACTACCGGGCCGACCTCGAGCTGGTGGGAGCGCGGGTCTACTCCGATTCAAAGAACGGCGTCGACGTCGGGACGCTGGTGGGCCGGAACCCCGTCGGCGTCAACGCAACCACCGATGTCGCGGACATTCTCGCGATCGAGGCCGACCTCGTGCTCTACGCGCCGTCGTTCACCAGTCTCGACGACGTGTGCGCGCTGCTGGAGAGCGGCAAGAACGTTGCGACCGTCTCGTTCCTTTTCCACCCGCAGCGCATCGGCGATGCGGACCGTCGACGGCTGCTGGCGGCCTGCCGCAAGGGCAACAGCACGATCCACGCGAGCGGCCTCAACCCGGGCAACCTATCTGGCGTTTTGCCGCTCGCGCTGTCGGGTATGAGTCGCTCGATTGACAGGTTCAGTCTGCAGGAGCGCGCAGACTGGTCGCTCTGGGAGAGCACCGAAATAACCTTCGACGGAATGTGGTTCGGACGACCGACCGAGGACATCACCCCGACGGCCAACGAGTTCCTGACATTCAACACCGCCCTGTTCACCCAGCAGACCTGGTTCATCGCCGACACGTTGAACGCTGCCATCGACGATGTCACGGTCACTGTTGACGCAGTGCCCGCCACCAAGGACTTCGAGATCTTCGACCACCGGGTTCGCGCCGGCACGACAGCCGGTCAGCGGTGGAACTTCGTCGGGAATCGTCGCGGCGAGCCGATCATCGAATTCGAGACGCTGTGGACCGTCGGCGGCGAGTATCCGGAGCACTGGCCCACACCGGATGACGGCTGGACCCTCACGCTCGAAGGCGACCCGTCCATGCGCGTGCACTTCTTCTGCCTGGCCAGCTACTCGCGGCCGGCGTCGGTCGCCGAACACGTCCGGGCGGGTCTTGTCGCGGTTGCGCTACAGGTCGTCAACGCCATACCGGCGATATGTGCCGCCCCCGCGGGTTTCGCCACCATGGCGGACCTGCCGCTGATACGCAGTTACACCGGTTTCGGTGATGGACCCACAGTCATCAAGGATTGACATCGGGCCGGCCCGGCGCAGCCGCACACCAAAGATCATTGCGCCAAGGCATCGGTTCGGTCAGGAATTCGGCTGCGACTCAGAAGGAACCGTCGCGAAAACATATTCCATTTCGTCGAAGATACTGCCGGGCACGAAGATATCTGATGGGTCGAGGATACGGTCGAGATTGGCCGCCACGCCCTCGGCGTCGAAGGCACCGTCGGCGGCGAACCAGCCACGGGTCACACCGATCTGCAAAGCGGCCACCCGTCCACGGAAAGCGCTCAGGACCTTTTGTGTCAGGATGCAGCTCTCGCTCGCGAGGTAGGCAACGACCGGTGCCACTTGATCGAGCCGCAGCGTCTGCAGGAAGGCCCGAGCATCGGCCGTGCGGCCGGCCTCCCCCATCATTGCCATGGCCATTCGCGTGTCGCCCATCGGCATGATGGCGTTGGCGTGTATGCCGTGCGCCGCACCCTCGAGCGCCGCGACGTTCATCAACCCGAGCATCCCCGTCTTGGCCGTGGCGTATCCGGTCAAGCCCGGCTGCCCGAAAACCCCCGCTGCGGAGGAAACGAACACCAGTCGCCCGTATCCGGCGTCCCGCATCACCGCGAAACCCGGTCGGATGACGTGAAAGGCGGCCAACACGTGGTGCCGCAGCAGCGCCTCGAAGCGTTCGGTCGGCCATTCCGGCAACGCGTCGTCGTGGATGATGCCGGCGTTGGCGACGATCGCGTCCAATCGTCCGAATTCGCTGACGGCCAGGTCGACGGCGTCCTGCCCCCCTTCTTCGGCGCTGGCGTCCGAGGCGCACGCCACCGCCCGTCCCCCCGCGGCGCAGATCGCGGCGGCGACGTCATTAGCCGGTTTCGGGTCGCCTCCACTTCCGTCGGTTTCGGCGCCGTTGTCGTGGACCACCAAGGCGGCTCCGCGACGGGCCATTTCATGGCAATACGCCTCGCCGAGGCCGCGGGCACCGCCGGTCACCAGGACGACCCGATCGGTGAACGAGACCAATTTCAGCCTCCCGCAGGCGGCGACGCGGCGGACGCGGCACCACGCTCGGTCCAGTGGGCGACGAACGGGGTGATCGTCGAAAGGTCGTAGAGCCCAGGCTCGGCCGCGACCACGGCCGGGATGGCGTTGACGGCGTGCATGGCGGTGGCCAGGCAGCCTTGCTCGGCGTGATCCTCCTCATGCGAGCCGATCACGAGATGAAGACTCATGTTGGGCTTGCCCTCGAAGGCCACCTGATAGCCAATCTCCGTCGGCCATTCGGGCGCCAGGTCGTCGGCCATCCTGGTGAGATGCTCCACGGCGAGGGTGGTCTCACCGCAGTCGACCACGACGCCGAAGCGCATCGCCCCGACCGTGCCCGCGGGGATCTCTCCAGCCGCCACCGTCAGGGGTCGCGGCGTTGTGGCGACTTCGCGGAAACCCTCGACGGACCGAATCTCGAGCCCGAGGGCCTGCGCCAGGATTGTCGCGCTGCCGATCCACGCGCTTGCCGCGTAGTCGGTGTTCGTCAGCAGCGGGGTGGTGTCGTCCGGCGCATGCCCGAAGCCCATCGCGTTGAAGATCAGGTCGTGGCTGGCGTAGGTCGAGTAGTTCAGCACCTCTCGTACGTTGATCCGGTCGGTGCGCTCGGTGAGGCGGGACAGAATGGGCACCAGCGACTCGCCGACGAAGCCCGGGTAGAGGCCGAGCCCAAGGAATGACGAATCGCCCGCACGACAGGCCTTCTCGATTGCGTCGGCCAGCGATTCGTGCAGCGATCGGGGATGCACGAACCGGCTACCGGTGGCCACCACGCTCTTGCCCGACGCCAAAAGATCGCAGACGTCGGCGAAGCAGCCGGGCGTGTCGGTTTCCACCTTGCCCATGTAGAGAACCACGTCGGCGTCGGTGCCGATCACGGCATCCCGATCCGCGCAAGTGAGCACCCCCGTTTCGGAGGCCCCGCACAGGGCGCCCGCATCGACGCCGGCTTTCGCCGGGTCGTAGACGCGCACCGCGACGAGTTCCAGGTCTGGGCGGCCCAGCACGTGGCGCAGCGCCATCATTCCGGTCACCCCGGTCGCCCATTGGATCACGCGAGTCATGTCAGCCTGGTCCGATCAATCCCAGACCACGTCGAGACGGGGCGGTGAACGGAACATCGTGCCGCTCACATAGGGCGGCGGGGCGTCGGGGTCGAGCCGCAACCCCGGCAATTCGTCGAAGAGCGCGTTGAAGAACTTGGTGCTCTCCAACCGGGCCAGATGCATCCCCAGGCACAAGTGCACACCGTGGCCAAACCCGATGTGCGGCTTGCGTTCCCGGAAGATATTGAAGGTTTCGGGGTCCGGCCAGCGCGTCTCGTCGTGATTGGCGCTGCCCAGGTTCACCATCATCGTCGATCCCCTCGGGATGTCGAGCCCGAAGAACTCGGTGTCAGTGGTGACCTCCCGGATGAAATTCAGCAGCGGCGTCTCCCACCGGATGCCCTCCTCGATCGCCTGGGGCAACAGGGTGCGGTCGGCGCGAACCGCGTCGAGTTGGTCGGTGTGGGTCAACAGGGCCAGCGCGAGGCTCGCTGTCGATCGCGACGTGGTCTCCGCTCCGGCGGGCAGGAGATTGCGCATGAATCCGTAGATTTGCTCGTCCGACATTTTGACGCCGTCGATCTCGGCCCGCGACAGGATCGTCACCATGTCGTCCTTCGGCGACTTGCGCCGGTCGGCCAGCACGCCGATGAAGTACTCCTTCATCTCCGCCGACGCCTTCATGGCGGTCTCCATGTCGGCGCGAAAGCCCAGCAGGTCGATGGCCAGCCGGTGAAACTCCCCGATGTCGGACTCTGGCAACCCGAGAAGGGCCGCGATGATCCGGACCGGGATCGGCATGAACACCGCGGCCACCAGATCGGCACGCTTGTCATCACGAATCCTCGCGATCGTGCGATCCACGAGGGGCCCGACGAGTTCGGTGTCCCAGCGCTTCATCGAGGACTTCGCGAAGGCGAATTCGTGCAACCTGCGGTACGTCGCGTGCTCGGGTTCCTGCATCTCCAGAATCGTCGGACCCTGCAGTGGCCGCACCATATCCTCGTAGACGCGGGTGCTGAACGTGACGTTGTCGGTGAACACGGCC
>NZ_LZJJ01000304.1:0-15837 GCF_001667625.1 Mycobacterium sp. E1715 | reverse complement strand
CGCAGGTGCGGGTGGGCGGCATCCTGGCGTCGGTCAACCGGCGGGTCAACAAGAACGGAATGCCCTGGGCGTCGGCGCAATTGGAAGACCTCACCGGTGGCATCGAGGTGATGTTCTTCCCGCACGCATATTCCGCCTATGGCGCCGACATCGCCGACGCCCAGGGCATTCCGTTCTTGTTGACCCGCCGGTTGACCGACGCCAGGATGCCGCCCACCCGCACCTGCGTCTCGTTGGGGACGTCGCCGTCCAGGATGGCCGGGATCTGGGTGTCCACCTGGGCGGCCAGCAGGTGCGCCACGCCATTGAGGGGATGACCCGACACGTACAGGCCCAGCATCTCGCGCTCCAGCGCCAGCTTGTGTTTGTCTTCCCATTCGTCCTCGGGCACCTTGATGGTGAACACCGACTCGGTGCACCCGTCATCGCCGCCGAACAGGTCGAATTGCCCCATCGCCTCGGCCTTTTTGGTGCCCAGCACCGAATCGACGGCATCGGTGTGCACCAGGAAGAGGCCCTTGCGGGCATGGCTCAGCGAGTCGAACGCGCCGGCCTTGATCAACGACTCCGTCACCTTCTTGTTGCAGGCCGAGACATCGATCTTGTTCAGGTAGTCCGAGAAGTCGGTGAACTTCCCCTTCTCGTTGCGGGTCTTGATCAGCGAACCGACCACGTTGGCGCCGACGTTGCGCACCGCACCCAGCCCGAACCTGATGTCCTGGCCGACCGACGCGAAGTTCACCAGGGACTCGTTGACGTCCGGCGGCAAGACGGTGATCCCGAGTTTGCGGCAGTCGGCCAGGTACACCGCGGCCTTGTCCTTGTCGTCGCCCACCGAGGTCAACAGCCCGGCCATGTATTCGGCCGGATAGTTGGCCTTCAGGTAGGCCGTCCAGTAGGACACCAGGCCGTAGCCGGCCGCGTGCGACTTGTTGAACGCGTAGCCGGCGAAGGGAAGGATCGTGTCCCACAACGCCTTCACCGCTTTTTCGGAGAACCCGTTGGCGGTCATGCCATCGTAGAAACCCTTGTACTCGGCCTCGAGCACCTCGAGCTTCTTCTTGCCCATTGCTTTGCGCAGCGCGTCGGCCTTGCCCATCGTGTAGGAGGCGACCTTCTGGGCGATGAACATGATCTGCTCTTGGTAGACGATCAGACCGTATGTCTCCGAGAGGATCTCGCGCAGCGGCTCCTCGAGCTCCGGGTGGATCGGTTTGATCGCCTGGCGGTTGTTCTTGCGGTCGGCGTAGTCGTTGTGGGCGTTCATGCCCATCGGGCCCGGGCGGTACAGCGCCAGCACCGCGACGATGTCGTTGAACTCGGTGGGTTGCATGCGCCGCAGCAGGTCGCGCATCGGGCCGCCGTCGAGCTGGAACACCCCCAGGGTGTCGCCGCGGCCCAGCAGCTCGTAGGTCGGCTTGTCGTCGAGCGGCACCGATTCCAGGTCGAGGTCGATTCCCCTGTTGGCCTTGATGTTCTCCAGCGCGTCGCCGATGATCGTCAGGTTGCGCAGGCCCAGGAAGTCCATCTTCAGCAGGCCGATGGCCTCGCACGACGGGTAGTCCCAGCCGGTGATGATGGCGCCGTCCTGCGGCCGCTTCCACAACGGAATGGCCTCGGTGAGCGGCTCGCTGCTCATGATCACCGCGCAGGCGTGCACGCCGGCGTTGCGGATCAGCCCCTCCAGGCCGCGCGCGGTCTGGTAGATGGTGCGCACGTCGGGATCGGTTTCGATCAGGCCGCGCACCTCGGCGGCCTCCTTGTACCGCTCGTGGTTCGGATCGGTGATGCCCGACAGCGGGATGTCCTTGGCCATGATCGGCGGCGGCAACGCCTTGGTGATCCGGTCGGCGATGGCGAAGCCGGGTTGGCCGTAGTGGATTCGAGCCGAATCCTTCAGCGCCGCTTTGGTCTTGATGGTGCCGAAGGTGATGACCTGGGCCACCCGGTCCTGGCCCCACTTGTCGGCGGCGTAGCGCACCATCTCACCGCGCCGGCGGTCGTCGAAGTCGATGTCGATGTCGGGCGCCGACGGCCGCTCGGGGTTGAGGAACCGCTCGAACAGCAGGCCGTGCGGGATCGGGTCGATGTTGGTGATGCCCAGCGCGTAGGCCACCAGCGAACCGGCCGCCGAACCGCGGCCCGGCCCCACCCGGATGTCGACCGAGCGGGCGTAGTTGATCAGGTCGGCGACGATGAGGAAGTACGACGGAAAGCCCTTGTCGCAGATGACCTTGATCTCGTATTCGGCCCGGTCGATGTAGTCCTGGCCGACACCGGACGGGAAACGCCGCCGCAGCCCGGCCATCACCTCGTGGTGCAGCCAGGACGCCTGGTCGTGTCCCTCGGGCACCGGGAAGATCGGCATCCGGTCGCGCGGCGCCCACACGTCGTCGTAGGGCTGCACGCGCTCGGCGATCAGCAGCGTCGAGTCGCACGCGCCCGGCACCGTCGCGTCCCATATCTGGCGCATCTCGGTGGCCGACTTCAGGTAGTAGCCGTCGCCGTCGAACTTGAACCGGTTGGGGTCCGACAGCGTCTTGCCGGTCTGCACGCACAGCAGCGCCTCGTGGTTGTGCGAGTGGTCGCGGGTGACGTAGTGGCAGTCGTTGGTGGCCAACGGCGGGATGCCGAGCTTGCGGCCGATCTCGAGCAGGCCGTCGCGGACCCGCTGCTCGATGGACAGGCCGTGGTCCATCAGCTCGAGGAAATAGTTGTCGGCGCCGAAGATCTCCCGCCACTTGGCGGCCGACTCCAGCGCCTCGCGGTCATGCCCGAGCCGAAGGCGGGTCTGCACCTCGCCCGACGGGCACCCGGTGGTGGCGATGATTCCCTCGGCGTGTTCGGCGATGAGCTCGGCGTCCATCCGCGACCACTTGCCGAGCTGGCCCTCGAAGGAGGCCAGCGAGGACAGCTTGAACAGGTTGCGCAGGCCGGTGGCGTTCTCGGCCACCATCGTCAGGTGCGTGTAGGACCCGCTGCCCGACACGTCGTCGGACTTCTGCCCGGGGTCACCCCACGTGATCCGGCGGGTGTCGAAACGCGAGCCAGGCGCGATGTAGGCCTCGACCCCGATGATCGGCTTGATCCCCGCCTTGGCCGCGGCGTTGTAGAACTCGCTGGCGCCGAACATGTTTCCGTGGTCGGTCATCCCGACCGCGGGCATTCCCAGCCGCTCCACCTCGGCCAGCATCGGCGTGATCTTCGCGGCCCCGTCCAGCATCGAGTACTCGGTGTGGTTATGCAGGTGCACGAACGACGACTCGCGACGAACGCTTGCGTGAGGAGGAATCGAACCTGTCATAGGGACGCCAGTCTATGACTGAGCACCGACGGGTTTCGGGCGTGTCGCGAAGTGTGTCTGCTATTGATTCGCGGCGACCCGCCGCGTGCAGACACCCGGCGCTCTAGCCGTACAGCTCGACGAAGTTCTTCAAAGACTTCTGCACGTCGCCCTTGACCGCCCGCGCGGCCGCCGAACCGACCGGGCCGAACAACGCCCGCCCGCCCAACTCGAGGCGCAGGCCCAGCGTCGATCCCTCGTCGGCGGCCCGCACGGTGAGCGTCACGGCGTACTTGGCGCCACCCTTGCCCGAACCCGAGAGCGCCACCTCATGGGGCGGATCCCACGTCGTCACCGTCCATGTCACCCGGTTGCGGAAACCCTTGGCCCGGGCCACGCCCACCACCTGGACGCCCTCTCCGAGTTCCTCGGGCAGATCACTGCGCCACCCTTCGTGCATCACCAGCCAGTCGCCCAGGTCCGACAGGTCGGAGACGTGATCCCACATTTCTTGCGGGCTCATCGGCATGTCGGCGGTCAGGTCAACGGCGGCCATGAGCGGAGCCTAGCGCGGCCGCTTCGTCGATCGCCCGGCGCAAGTGACCACGGTGACCGGGCGACCGACGCAGGCTCAGCGGTTTGGTCCGCCGCGAAAGCGGTTGCCGATCCGGATCCCGGGCAGCAGCAGGCTGCGCGGGGCGAACCGGCCGCCGGTGCTGACGACCTTGGGCACGACGCCGGGCACCACGGTGCGCCGGCCGGACAGCATGCCGCCGATCGCCGCCTCGGCGACGTCGCGGGGCGAGACCTGCGCGATGGGGATGCTGAACCGCTCGGCGTTGGCGATCTCCGCCCATTCGGTCGGCACCGGCCCGGGGCACAGGCACGTGACCGACACCCCGGTCCCGTGCAACTCCTCGTGCACCGCCTCGGAGAACGTCTGCACGAACGCCTTGGTCGCCGAATAGACCGCCATGTAGGGCACCGGCTGGAAGCCGGCGATCGACGCGATGTTCATCACCGCCCCGGCCCCGCGCTCGACCATGCCGGGCAGGGCCGCGTGGGTGAGCTCCATCAGCGCCAGCGAGTTGAGGGTCACCTCCTCGCTTTCCCGCTCGAGCGGCAGCTCGTGGAAGACCCCGCTGGTGCCGAACCCGGCGCTGTTGCACAGCCCGGCGATGGGCTCGGCGCGCAGCCGATCGGCCAGCTTGGCGCGGCCCTTGGGATCGCCGAGGTCCAGCGGCAGCACCTCGACCGCCACCGAGTATTCCTGGCCCACCTCGTTGGCGAGTTCGTCGAGACGCTCGCGGCGCCGCGCCACCAGCAGCAGCGGGAAGCCCCGGCGGGCCAGCCCGCGAGCCAGTTCGGCGCCGATGCCGGACGAGGCGCCGGTGATGACGACAGTGGTCTGAATGTCGGGTTTCGGAAGGCTCATGATGTCACCAATGTATCCCGCGAGTCGCCCGCACAAACGTCTCGCTGCGTTTGTCGAATTGCGGTGAGTCGCTTGATGATTCGTCCCCCTTGGCGGCATGGGAGTCGCCGAACATGGCGAACGCGCGGTTGCGCACCCGGTCCATCACCGCCGGGTTCACCGCGTCGGCGACGGCGGCGAATTGACCGAACGGCGAGCTGGCCCGGCGCGGCCGGTGCACAATCGCGTCCGCGATCACCCCGGCCGCCTGATCCGGCGTCAGCGCCGGGAACTTGTCGTACAGGGTGGTCGGGCTGATCATCGGGGTGCGCACCAGGGCCATGTGCACGGTGGTGAACTTCACGCCGTCGTTGACGGTCTCGGCCTGCAGGGAGTCGCACAGGCTGTCCAGCGCGGCCTTGCTGGCGATGTAGGCGCCGAAGCGCGGCGCGCGGGTCTGCACCCCGACCGAGGAGACGTTGATGATGTGCCCGAAGCCGCGCTCCCGCATCCCCGGGATGAACTTGAGGATGAGCTGGACCGCGCCCAGATAGTTCAGCTGCATGGTCCGCTGATAGTCGTGGATCCGGTCGTAGGACAGCTCCAGCGAGCGCCGGATGGACCGCCCCGCGTTGTTGATCAGGATGTCGACGCTGCCCAGGTCGCTGAGCACCTGGTCGGCCATCGCGGCGATCGCGTCCATGTCGGTCAGGTCGCACGGGTAGACGTGGGCGCTGCCGCCGTTGCCTTCGATTTCAGCGGCGACCTTCTCCAGGTTCTCCCGGGTGCGCGCGACGAGCACCACCTCACCGCCCGCTTCCGCAATCCGCTTCGCGGCGGCCTCCCCGATGCCCGACGATCCCCCGGTGATCAGGACGGTCTTGCCACTGACCGCCTCGTCGAGCGTGCGTCCCTGCACCGCGTCGAGCAGATTCCTCAGATAGAACGGCCGGTAGCGGCCCGCGGAGTTGGGGGTGTTGACGATGTGGGACACCGCCGCGATCGGCTTCTCCACCAGATTCGCGAGCGGCTTTTCGACCATGTTGGTGATGTCGCCGAGATTCATTGGCTTTCGCTCCTGATGATGTCGGCCCCCCGACCGCAACTGGCCTGCCCGTTGACCACGACCGCCTTGCGGGGCTGTGTGAATGTTGTGACGCGAGTCATAAAGCCAACCTAGGACATCAGCGCCCCCACTCGATGCAGATTTCCGGCATGTAAAGCGCGCCGCACATCTCACGCCGCGGCGGGCGGGGCCGTCATGGGTGAGCAATCCGGTTGTTACGCAAGGACATCCGAGCGTGATTGCGAACTAACTGGTGGGCAACGCCGAAATGTTCCAATCGGACTTATGAAAATTCTGGCACGCTTCCACAAGCCACAGCCGGGCACCATCTACGACCGGATCGGCGGCCACGAGGCAATCGAAGTCGTGGTCGAGGACTTCTACGTTCGTGTGCTCGCCGACGACCAACTCGCGGGCTTTTTCACCGGGACCAACATGAACCGGCTCAAGGGCAAGCAGGTCGAGTTCTTCGCCGCCGCGCTCGGGGGCCCCGAGCCCTATACCGGCGCGCCGATGAAGCAGGTCCACCAGGGGCGCGGGATCACCATGTACCACTTCAACCTGGTGGCCGGGCACCTGTCGGACGCACTGGCCGCGGCCGGGGTGCCGTCCGAAACGGTCACCGCGATCATCGGCGCGATCGCGCCGCTGGCCCCCGAGATCGCGACGGGCGAGGCCAACACGGCCACGGTCTGACCGTCCCCGCCGGGATCGCCGCGGCGGTTGCGGTCGCGCATTTCGGCGTGTCGCGCCGACGGTGCGCCCGGCAGGCGGTAGTCAGCACGTATGCGACTGCTCGCCGTCATCGTTGCGGCCCTGGTGCTGAGCGCCTGCGGCGCGAAGACGACCCCGGCGCCGGCCACCACCACGTCGGCGACCACCACTGCCCCGCCGACCGCGGCGCCGCTCGACTGCGCCACCCCGGCGAACGCGGCCCAGCGGCAGGTGTGCACCGATCCGCACCTCAGCGATCTCGACCATCGGGTCCAGGCCGCCTACCAGGAGGCGCTCGGCCGGCCCGGCGCGGACCAAGCCGCGCTGGCCAGCGCGCAGAACAACTGGGCGAGCGGGCGGGACGGCTGTGCACAAAACCCCGAGATGCGCACGTGCCTGACCGAGGCGTATCAGACGCGGCTGGTCCAGTTGGCCATCGCCGACCCCGGCACCTTGAGCCCGCCCGTCGTCAGCTACCAGTGCCCCGCGGACACCGGACCGTTGACCGCGCAGTTCTACAACGAGTTCGACCCGCCCGCGGCGGTGCTCGACTGGAAGGGCAACCAGCAGATCCTGTTCCAAGAGCCGTCCGGCAGCGGCGCCAGGTACGGCCGGCAGGGCTCGGAATACTGGGAGCACCAGGGCGAGGTCAAGCTCGACCTCAACGGCACCAAATTCGTCTGCCGCGCGCCGTGATTCGGCGCGCCGCCGGCCAGCGGTCAGTCGAAGACGACCACGGCCCGGCCGACGATGTCGCCCCGGCCCAGGGCTTCCAGGTTGTCGTTGATGTCGTCGAGCCTGACCGGGACCACGTGGTGCTTGATCAGGCCTTGGCTGGCAAGCGCGAGCACCTCCCGAAGGTCGTTGTAATTGCCCCAGAACGAGCCGAAGTACGACTTCTCTCCGCTGACGAACGGAAACAACGGGAGCTCCACCCGCTGGCCCATGAGGCCCACCTGCGATAGCGCACCCTCCGTCTCGAGAATCGCGGCCGCCAATCCCAGGGACTCGGTGGACCCGGCGCAGTCCAGCACCGCGTCGACGGTGCGTCGGCCGGTCAGGTCCTCGAGCTCGTTCTGCACGTCCTCGACGGATTTGTCCCGGACGTTCACGGTGTGATGCGCGCCGTGTTCGGTTGCGACCTTGAGTTTTTCATCGCTCCGGGCGAATCCGAGCACGGTCGCGCCGCCACCGAGTAGCCGGGCGTATTGCACCGCGTAGCTGCCCAGACCGCCGATGCCGTTGATGACGACCGTACGGCCGGCGCCGAGTTTGCCCGCGTCGCGCAACTTCTTCATGCCGCGGTACGGAGTGAGGCCCGCATCGGTCAGCGGGGCCAGGTACCGGGGGTCGGCATCCGGTTGATCGGCGACCGAGATCACGTGGTCGTACGGGGCGACCATGTACTCGGCGAAGCCCCCGTTGGGTCCGAACCCGACGAGTTGCCCGTCGGCGCACAGTTGCTGGTTGCCTTCGTGGCACTGCCGGCACGTGCCGTCCCCCCAGTTCGGGTCCACCACGACAAGGTCTCCCTCGCCGATGCCGGCGGAATCCGGCACGTCGGCGCCCACCTCGGTGATGGTGCCCGCCACTTCGTGCCCCGGGATGAACGGGAAGTCCACCGGGAGACCGTCGCGGAAGTAGCCATCCAACAGCTGATAGTCGCTGCGGCACATGCCCGTCGCGGCGACCTTGATCAGGACCTGGCTTCGCCCGACATCGGGAACCGGCACTTCGTCGATCTCCAGCGGCTGGTTGTATCCGTGCATGCGTGCTGCCCGCATCGCCATGATGTCTCCTCGATATCCGCAAGTAACCGGCGATTACGCCGGGAATAGGTCCGCCCGAAGGATGATCAATAGCCAACCGGATCGTCGGCGGCCGCGGTACAAGATTCCTGCCCGATGTTTGCCGGTTTCGATCCCGCGCGGTGACACTCACCCAGCGAGGGCCCTCGTATTCGGCTACCTTTTTCTTTGCGGAGCGGTTCCGGCCCCCGCGGTGTGCTGACGCCAAGGGGGGTGTTGACCTGACCGCCGCCGAAAACATCGAACATCACCTCACTTCCGGTGATCTCGTCGCCGAATTGACTGCGCGCGCACCGCATCCCGGCGCGAACGTCGGGCTGTGGCCCGGTCTGACCATCTACCGATTCACCGAGCCCACCGAACCCGAGTGGCAGGAGATCCGGGGACTGTCGATCGGACTCGTCGCGCAGGGCCGCAAGGCCGTCATCGAGATGGGCCGGCGTCACGTCTACGACCAGTTCAGCTACCTGGTGATCAACGGCGATGTGCACTTCCAGAGCGAGGTGCTCGAGGCATCGCCGCGCAAGCCCTGCCTATGCATGGTGCTGGAGGTGGATCCGTCTACCGTTCGCGAGATCACCGAGAAGATGCCGGGCGGGCGGGGCGCCGAGGCGGCGTCGGTACCGGAGCTCACCGAATCGTGCGTCGTCTCCGCGCTCGACGACGAAGTCATGAGCTCGGTCCTGCGGTTCGTGCGGTCGCTCTCGACCGAGGTCGACCGGCGAGTGCTGGCGCCCTTGTATGTGCGCGAGTTGGTGTATCGGGTCCTGCAGCGCGAACAGTTTGCGCGGATGCTGCACTTCGCCACCCAGCAAGCGGCCGGTAATCCCATCGGCGCGGCACTGACCTACATCAATGAGCATTGGGCCGAGCCGATCACGGTCGCGACCCTCGCCGCGGAGGTGGGCCTGAGCTCATCCGCATTCACCAGAGCGTTCCGCGAGGTGACGGGATCGTCGCCGTATCAGTACGTCAAAGACGTCCGGCTGAACCGAGCGCGCGAACTGGTTCTGGATCGAAGATGGGCCGTGACCGAGATCGCCCACCGGGTCGGCTACGTCAACGTGTCCCATTTCATCAGCGAGTTCCGAACCCGGTTCGGCGCCACGCCGCGCGGTTACGCCAGCCGCCAGTCCGCCCGCTGAGGGCCGCCGATACAAGAAAGCGACCGGATCAGTAACGGCTTCGAGGACCAGCGCCCATTCGGGGCTCACTTCGTGATGCAGTGAGAGCGCAATTGCCAACTCGTCACCAAGGGGGACACCGATGGCCGAACCGATCGCGAAAGTGCAGCCACGAACGATCACTCATGTCGGTGTGACCGTCACCGATGCGGAGGCGGCCATCGACTGGTACCAACGCGTCCTCGGCTTCCAACTCCTGCACGAGCCGCAGGAGTACACCGCGGGCGAGGGTTACTTCGGCGAGCTGGTCGCGGACATGCTGGGCCCCCACGTGGTATCCGGCAGGATCGCCATGATGGACGCGGGCAATGGTGTCGGCCTGGAGTTGTTTGAGTTCTCCGAACCCAAACCCGAGCAGCGGGCAGCTGACGAGAACACACAGTTCTACTTGCACAAGACCGGTACGTTCCACTTCTGCGTCATCGACCCCGACGTCGAAGGCCTTGCGCGGCGCATCGCGGAGAGCGGCGGCAGACAACGCAGCGCGGTGTGGGAGTTCGCGCCCGGCATCGGATTCTATGTGTGCTACTGCGAAGACCCCTTCGGCAACATCGTCGAAATCTATTCGCACGGCACATCTCAGATTTGGAGCACCCTTGCGCAGGTGAACGGCAAGGCCGGTAATCACCAGCCCTGAGCGCTGCCTAGCATGCTCGACATGGTCCGCACATTCGACGACCTCGTGGCCGAGGCCGATGCCGCCCCCGTCGACGGCTGGGACTTCTCCTGGCTGGACGGGCGCGCCACCGAGGAACGCCCCTCGTGGGGGTATCAGCGTCAGATGAGCCGGCGGCTGGCGAGCGTGTCGGCCGCGTGCGACATCGACACCGGCGGTGGCGAGGTGCTCGCGGGCGCGGAGCGGTTTCCGCCCGCGATGGCCGCGACGGAATCGTGGCCGCCCAACGCGGCGCTGGCCACCCGACGCCTGCATCCCCGCGGCGTGGTGGTGGTGTTGACCGGCCACGAGCCGGGGCTGCCGTTCGCCGACGCGGCCTTCGACCTGGTGACCAGCCGCCATCCCATCGAGGTGCGATGGGCCGAGATCGCGCGGGTGCTGCGGCCGGGCGGCACCTACTTCGCCCAGCAGATCGGGCCCGCGACGATGGCCGAACTGGTCGAGTACTTCATCGGGCCGCAACCGGAAAAATGGGCCGAACTACACCCCGACGTCCAGCGCGCCGAGGCCGAAGCCGCCGGGATGGAGGTCGTCGACATCCGGATGGAGCGGATGCGGGCCGAGTTCTTCGACGTCGGCGCCGTTATCTACTTCCTGCGCAAGGTGATTTGGACGGTGCCGGACTTCACGGTCGACGCCTACCGGGATCGGCTGCGCGAACTGCACGAGCGCATCGAGGCCGACGGGCCGTTCGTCGCGTACTCCACGCGGCTGCTCGTCGAGGCGCGCAAGCCGGCCGAGTGATCGCAAGCGCGGCGAAGCCGGGCGCTGGGGGCACCCCCAGCGAAGCTTGGGGGACGGGTCGCGACCATCAGAATGATCAGCCCTCGGCGCGCAGCACGTCCAGCGCGTGCTGCAGATCGGCCGGGTAGGGGCTGACGATCTCCATCCGCCTGCCGTCGGCCGGGTGGGCGAACGACAGCGACCGGGCGTGCAGCCATTGCCGTTGGAGCCCAAGCCTTTTCGCGAGCTTAGGATCCGCCCCGTAGACCAGGTCACCGCAGCACGGGTGATGCAGCGCGGAGAAATGCACCCGAATCTGGTGCGTGCGGCCGGTTTCCAGGTGCACGTCGAGCAGGCTGGCGGCGACGAAGGCCTCGATGGTGTCGTAGTGGGTGAGACTGTGCCGGCCGTTCGTCGTGACCGCGAACTTCCACTCGCCGCCGCGGTGCCGCCCGATCGGAGCGTCGATCGTGCCGCTCGACGGGTCCGGATGGCCCTGCACCAGCGCGTGATAACGCTTGTCGACAGTGCGCTGTTTGAACGCGCGCTTCAGCACGGTGTAGGCGCGCTCGGAGAGCGCCACCACCATCACCCCGGAGGTGCCGACGTCGAGGCGATGCACGATGCCCTGCCGCTCGGGCACGCCGGACGTGGTGATCCGGTAACCGGCCGCGGCCAGTCCGCCGAGCACCGTCGGTCCGGTCCAGCCCACCGACGCGTGCGCGGCCACCGCGGCGGGCTTGTCGACCGCGACGATGTCGTCGTCGGAATACAGAATCGTCATGCCCTCGATCTCGACCGGCGTGTTCTCCACCGGCGGCGGCGCTTCGGGCAACCGGACCTGAAGCCACGCGCCGCCGGTCAGCCGGTCGGATTTGCCCGCCTGCACGCCGTCGAGTTCCACCCCGCCGTCTTCGGCCAGCGCCGCGGCGGCGCTGCGGGACAGGCCCAGCAGCCGCGCGAGGCCCGCGTCCACGCGCATGCCCGCCAGCCCCTCGGGGACGGGCATGGAACGGTGCGTCATCGGCGCTGGTCGGCCTTCCGCCTGCCGACCGTGTCGAAGTCGTAGCCGAAGACCGACAGCACCACCAGGAGGATGGCGCCGCCCACCACCGAGGGGTCGGCGACGTTGAACACCGGCCACCACCCGACCGACAGGAAGTCCACGACGTGGCCGCGCAGCGGCCCGGGCGCCCGGAAGAAGCGATCGACCAGGTTGCCCATGGCGCCGCCGAGGATCATGCCCAGCCCGACCGCCCACCAGGGCGACACCAGCCGCCGGCCCATCCAGAAGATGCCGGCCACCACGCCGGTCGCGATCAGCGTCAGCACCCAGGTGTAGCCGGTCGCCATCGAGAACGCGGCACCGGAGTTGCGGACCAGCGTCCAGGTGACCGTGTCGCCGATGATGGGCACCGGCTGACCGGGCGGCAGCAGCTTGACGGCCAGCACCTTGGTGACGATGTCCAGGGCCAAGACGATCGCCGCCACCGACAGCAGCAGGCGCAGCCGCCTCGGCGGCCGCTGCGGCTCGGCGGCCGCGCCGTCGCCGGCCTGCTCGGTTGAGGTCACTGGCTCAGTCGATGGTTCCTCGGGCACTCTCACATCATCCCCCAATGCCCACGCGATCCCCCAATGCCGACGAGGGCTGGCCGATGTTCGCGGTTGGCGTGCGCGATGATTTCACCATGGGCCGGCTCACCGTCATCGCCACCGGAGGCACGATATCGACCGGCACCGGCGCGGACGGCGTGCACCGGCCCGCTTATGGCGCGGCCGACCTGGCCGCCGGCCTAGACGTCGACGTCGTCGACGTGCTGGCGCTGGACAGCTCGCAGCTGGTGCCCGCGGATTGGGACCGGATCCGCCGCGCCGTGCGCGCGGCGATCGACGGCGGCGCCGACGGTGTGGTGGTCACCCACGGCACCGACACCATGGAGGAGAGCGCGCTGTGGCTCGAGCTCACCCACGCGGGCGACGTTCCGGTGGTACTGACCGGCGCGATGCGCAGCGCCGACGCCCCCGACGCCGACGGCCCGGCCAACCTGCGTGCGGCCCTCGCCGTGGCGGGCAGCCCCGGCGCGCGGGGTCTGGGCGTGCTGGTGTGTTTCGCCGGCCGGGTCTTGCAGCCGCTGGGGCTGACCAAGGTGGCGACCAACGACCTGACCGGATTCGCCGGTGAGCTGATCGGCACGGTGAACGGCGGTCTCACGCTGGCCGTCACCAAGACACGGCCTCAGCTCGGGGATCTCAGCGCGGCGGACGCGCCGCGCGTCGACATCGTCGCCGCCTACCTGGGCAGCGACGGGGTGGCCCTCGACGCCTGCGTGGCGGCCGGGGCCAAGGGCGTGGTGCTCGAGGCGCTGGGTTCGGGCAACGCCGGCGACGCGGTGGTCGACGCGGTGACCCGGCACTGCCGCGCCGGCGTCGCCGTCGCGGTGTCCACCCGCGTCCCCGGAGGGAGCGTCGGTGCCGCCTATGGGCCCGGGCACCAGATGGCGGCCGCCGGCGCGGTGATGGTGCCCCGCCTACGACCGCCGCAGGCGCGGGTGCTGATGATGGCCGCGCTGGCCGCGCGGCTACCGGTCGGCGACGTCATCGCCCGCTGGGGCTGACGGGGCGTTCGCGTCCAGGGCCTGCAGCACGCCCAGGTAGTCCGGCCAGTCCAGGGAATCGACGGGGTTGGCTTTGGTCAGCTCGGCGGTGTCGGCGGGGAACGTGCGGGCCGGGCCGGGGCCGGAGCTGCGGGTCTCGAACCGCGCGGTGACCACGCCGTGGCCCGCGCCCTGCACCCAGCCGTGCCCGAGCTCGGGATGCGTGACGTCGTCGCCGACCCGCCAGCCCTCCCCGGGCGCCGCGGCGAACATCGCCTCCGCCGCGGTCGCCACCGTCTCCGCGGGGTGGTCCTCCCCCGCCAGGTCCAGATCCGGGAACAGCGACTCCTGCCGCACGTCGCTCAACCCCGAAAACCCCACGCCAAGAAGGCGAATCGGGCCGATCTCGCGAGGGTCGAGCAGCAGCCGCCGGGCCACGGCGACCAGCGCGCCGGCCTCCGTCGTCGCGTACGGCAGCGTGGCCGACCGGGTCAGCGTGCTCATGTCGGACTTCTTCAGCTTCACGGTGACGGTGCGGGCGCCGCGCCCGTCGCGCAGCAGGCGCTGATGCGCGTGCTCGGCGATCGGGTCAATCGCCTCGCGCAGCTGCTCCAGGGTGGTCAGGTCGACGGCGAAGGTGGATTCGGAGCTGATCTGCTTGGCCTCGGCGCGCTCGGCGACCGGGCGGTCGTCGATGCCGCGGGCCAGGCGGTGCAGCGCCGGGCCGATCGTCGCGCCCAGGATATTGGCGGCCTCGGCGTCGGTCAGCGCGGCCAGCTGGCCGATGGTCTCGATGCCGAGCCGGTTGAGCTTCTCCTCGGCGACCGGACCGATGCCCCACAGCCGCCGCACCGGCAGACCCCCGAGCAGCGACCGTTCCTCGGCGCGCGAGACGACCCGAATTCCGTCGGGTTTCGCCAGCCCGGACGCGATCTTGGCGATCTGCTTCCCCGAGCCGGCGCCGACCGACGCGATCAGGCCCGTCTCCTCGCGGACCCGTCGCCGCAGGCCTTCGCAGAACGCCTCGACATCCTCGGCGGACGCGCCCGCGAGGTCGGGCGGCTCGCCGAAGCCCTCGTCGAACGACAGCTGCTCGACGACGGGCACCACGCTGCGCACGGTGTCGAAGACCCGCCGGCTGGCCACCCCGTACACCACCCCGCGCGGCGGCAGCACCACCGCGGTCACGCCGATCAGCCGGCGGGCCTGGTGCATCGGCATGGCAGAGCGCGCGCCGTACACGCGGGCTTCGTAGCTGGCCCCGGCCACCACGCCCCGCCCGCCCAGGCCGCCGACCAGCACCGGCCGGCCCCGCAGCGTCGGCCGCGTCAGTTGTTCGACGGAGGCGAAGAAGGCATCCATGTCCAGGTGCAGCACCCAACGGGACTCCACACTTCGGAATGCTATTGGTCTAGCGTCGTTGGGTATGGAGCCTCACGGCACCGACGCACCGAGGTCCCGGTGGGAGCGCCTGCGCCACCAATGGAACCAGCGGCTGCAACCCGGCGAGCAGGCCACGGTGCTGGCCTGGACGTCGTTCACGCTCACGTTCGCCGGGCTGCGGGCGCTCACGCACTGGATCCGCGCCGGCCATGGCCCCTCGGGTGGTGGTATGTCCATGGGCGGCAGGCATTTTCACCACTACAACATCGGCATCGGGATGCTGGCCACGGTCGGCGCTGTGGGCCTACGCGGAACCGACAAGCAACGGCGGCATCCCGCGGCGGCCGTCGCGTACGGCGCCGCGAACGCCATGATCGTCGACGAGCTCGCCCTGCTCTTGGACCTCAAGGACGTCTACTGGGCAAGCGATGGCCGCGAGAGCGTCGACGTCGCGGTCGGCCTCATTGCCACCGGCGCGACCGTCGTGGCGGGCATGCCCTTCTGGCCACACGCCCACCGGGCGCTGCGCTCGCGAACGGCCCGATAGCGCACCGCTCGCTCAGGGATGCTGCAGCGGCTCCGGGTGAACCGGCTGCGGGTGAACCGGCTGTTGCGGGACCGGTGGGTGGCAGGCGTAACACTGGATCGGCCCGTGGCCGCTCGGCGCGGGCTGACCGCCGCCCTGCTGCTGACCACCGCCCTGCTGACTGCCACCTTGCTTGGGCGGCACCCATACCGGAACGGGCACGGGCACCAGCACCGGCGGAGCGTTGACGGTCACGTTGGGAGGGGGCGGCGGTGGGCCCGGATCGGCCGGGGGCGCCGCGCGGGCCGGCGCGGGCACGACCACCACGGGCGCGTCCCCACCGCTGACGGCCCCGGGTGCCACGTGCCCCGCGTCCGGGGGGTGGCCGGCGGGGTCGGGGCGGGGGGGGTGGGGCGCGGGGGGGGGGGTGGGAGCGGGCGGCGGGCGCGCGCGGCGGGTGTCGGCG
>NZ_LZJJ01000303.1:0-11796 GCF_001667625.1 Mycobacterium sp. E1715 | reverse complement strand
TTGGCCCGGCCGAGGATCGGCATCAGCAGCAACCCGGCGGCGGTCAGCGCGAGCCCGATCGCCGACGCCTCGGCGCGGTGCTCACCGATCAGCTCCCGCACGGATTCCGCGGCGATGTACGGGGCGGTCAGCCAGAACGACACCGCGACACCGCGTTGCGCGCGCCGCTCGGCGTCTGCCGAGAAGGTCCTGGCTCCGCTGAACCGCCACACCACCATCGCGCTGCCCAGCGCCTCGGACACCCCGCCGAGCGCCCAGCCGGTCAGCGCCACCGACCCGACCGCCAGGCCCTGCCACAGCCCGACGGCGCCCTCGACCAGCACCGCGACCAGGCTGATCCACGCGAGGCGCCGCGCCCACTCGGCGCTGCGCCGCCAACCGGCGTCCCGCGCCGCGGCGAGGGCGTGGCCGTCGGCGGTGAGCGAGAAGGTGGTCATGGCGCGAGGCTAGCGGCGATCGCGCCCGGCGGCAGTCCCGGACACCAGCTAGTAACACAACCGTGTCAAACCTGACCGGTCAGCACCCGCTTGAGCACCTTTCCGCCCGCGTTGCGGGGCAGCGCGTCGACGAACAGCACGTCGCGGGGGACCTTGAAGCGGGCCAGCCGGTCCCGCACGTACTGCCTGACGTCATCCTCCGTCAGCGTCGCGCCCGGCCGCACCACGACGTAGGCACGCAACCGCTGCCCGAACTCCTCGTCGCCGACCCCGACCACCGCGACGTCGAGGACGTCGGGGTGGTGTGAGAGCGCCTCCTCGACCTCGCCGGGGTAGACGTTCTCCCCGCCGGAGACGATCATCTCGTCGTCGCGCCCATCGATGAAGAGCCGGCCGTCGGCGTCGAAGTGACCGACGTCGCCCGTGGACATCAGGCCCCGGATCGACTCCTTGGTGCCGCCACCGGTGTAGCCCTCGAAGGCCAGCACGTTGCCGACGAAGATGCGCCCCGGCGTCCCCGGCGGCGCCTCACGCCCGTCGGCGGTGAAGACCTTGACCACCGAGCCGGGCACCACCGCACCCACGCAGCCCGGCGCGACGGCCAGGTCCGCGGGCGTGGCGATGGTGGCGTAGGCGACCTCGGTCGACCCGTACATGTTGTAGACCAAGGGCCCGAGCGCCTCGAGCGCGCGAGTGGCCAGCGCGGCGCCCAGCTGCGAGCCGCCGATGAACACGATGCGCAGCGCCGACAGGTCGTGCTCGGCCAGGGCGGCGGGGCCCAGGTCGAGCAGGCGCCGCAACATGATCGGCACCACGATCATGGCGCTGGCCCGGTGTGCGGCCAGGCTGGCCAGCGTCTCCCGGGCATCGAAGTGGCGGCGCAGCACCAGGGTCGAGCCCAGCACCATGCCGTACATCGCATGGCTGAAACCCATCGAATGGAACAGCGGCACACAGCATTCGGTGACTTCCCGGCCGCGGAACGGGACCTTCCCGAGCAGGCCGCCGACCGGTATCAGCGAGTAGGGCTCCGAACGCGCGGCGCCCTTCGGCGTTCCGGTCGTCCCGCTGGTCGAGATGACGATCTTGGGCCGCCCGCCGGAGGCCGGCGGCGGGGCGGGATCACCCCGCTCGATCAGCGCGTCGAGCGAGTCGGGATCGGGCGTCTCCGTCCAGGCCAGGACGCGGCCGAGCGCCGGCCGGGCGTCGGCGACGACGGCGCCGTACTCCTCGTCGTAGACCAGGAGATCGGCGCGTTCGGAGGCCAGCATCCCGGCCAGCTGCGGGGCGCCGAAGCCGGTGTTGAGCAGCAGGACACCGGCGCCGCACTTGCCTGCGGCGTAGACGGCTTCCAGAAAGCCGCGGTGATTGCCGACCAGGATGGCCACGCCGTGACCCGGGCCCAGGCCGCGCCGGCGCCACTCGTTGGCCAGCGCGTTGGTCCGGCGGTCCAGTTCACCGAACGTCAGCGAGCCGCGCTCGTCGATCAGCGCCACCCCGTCGGGGTCCCGTCCGGCGGCGATCGCCGTCGCCGCACCCAGGATGCCGTAGCGCCGAACGGCGCCCAGCACCGGCGCGACGCGGCCGGGCGGTATCCACCGCAATCCCCCGGACCGGGCGTAGAGGAGCAGTGACCGGGCTTCCGCACCCGCGCGCCGAAGAATTTGCACACGTCGATGCTGCCGCCCGACACCGCGCCGGATAAGGGCGCAACGCCACTACGGACGGGGTCTTTCGTCACCATCGTTATTCTGGCTAACGACTACACGGAAGGGGACGATTGCCGATGACGCGCACCGACAACGACAGCTGGGACCTGGCCACGAGTGTGGGGGCGACCGCCACCATGGTGGCCGCCGGACGGGCCCGGGCCACCCGCGACGGGCTGATCGACGACCCGTTCGCCGAGCCGCTGGTGCGGGCGGTCGGGGTGGACTTCATGACGCGCTGGGCGGCCGGCGAACTGGACTCCGCCGACGTCGACGAGCCCGGGGCGCCGTGGGGCATGCAACGCATGACCGACATGCTGGCCGCCCGCACGCGCTACATCGACGCCTTCTTCGCCGAGGCCGGCGCCGCGGGGATAAGCCAGGTGGTGATCCTGGCCTCCGGCCTGGACGCGCGGGCCTACCGGCTGCCCTGGCCGGCGGGCACCACGGTGTACGAGATCGACCAGCCGGAGGTCATCGAGTTCAAGACCGCCACCATCGCCGAGCTCGGTGCCCGGCCCACCGCCGAGGTGCGCGCCGTGCCGATCGACCTGCGCCACGATTGGCCGTCGGCGCTGCGAGACGCCGGATTCGACACCGCTCGACCCACCGCCTGGGCCGCCGAGGGATTGCTCGGCTTCCTGCCGCCCGAGGCGCAGGACCGGCTGCTCGACGACATCACCGCGCTGAGCGCCGCCGGCAGCCGGCTGGTGGCCGAGGTCTTCATCAACTCCGGCGCCAACGGGGACGCCCTGAACGCCGCCAGCCAGAAGTGGCGGGACAACGGCCTCGACATCGCGCTCGGCGACCTGGGCTTTCCGGGTGAGCGCAACGACGCGGCGACCCACCTGGAGCGGCACGGCTGGCGCCCGACTCGCACACCCCTGAATCAGCTGTTGGCCGACAACGGGTTACCTTTGCAGCGCACCGATCCCGGTGCGCCGTTCGCCCAGAACTACTACTGCATCGCAGAGTTGCACGCGGCCCGTTGACGGAAGGCCACCGATGGCAGACAGCACGCCCGCCAAGCCACTTGACGGATTCCGGGTACTCGATTTCACCCAGAACATTGCCGGGCCGCTGGCCGGTCAGGTGCTGGCCGACCTGGGCGCCGAGGTGATCAAAGTGGAGGCGCCCCACGGTGAGGCGGCGCGGCAGATCACCGCGGTGCTGCCCGGGCGCCCGCCGCTGCCCACGTTGTTTCTGCCCCACAACCGGGGCAAGAAGTCGGTGGCGGTGGACCTCACCGACGACGAGGCCAAGCAGCAGATCCTGCGGCTGGTCGACACGGCCGACGTCGTGCTGGAGGGATTCCGCCCCGGCGTGATGGAGCGCATGGGCCTGGGCCCCGATGACCTGCGCGCACGCAACCCCAGGCTGATCTACGCGCGGCTGTCGGCCTACGGCGGCAACGGCCCGCACGGCAGCAGGCCGGGCGTCGACCTGATGGTCGCCGCCGAGTCGGGCATGACCACCGGGATGCCCACGCCGACCGGCAAGCCCCAGATCATCCCGTTCCAGCTCGTCGACGCCGCCAGCGGTCACGTACTGGCGCAGGCGGTGCTGGCCGCGCTGCTCAACCGGGAGCGCCACGGGGTGGCCGACGTGGTGCGGGTGGCAATGTACGACGTCGCGGTCAACCTGCAGGCCGGCCAGCTCACGATCCACCTGAACAAGCCGAGCGAGGCGCCCAAACCCGATGCGGCACCGAAAGCCAAGAAGCGCAAGGGAGTCGGCTTCGCCACCCAGCCGTCGGACGCGTTCAAGGCCGCCGACGGGTACCTGGTGATCAGCGCGTACGTGCCCAAGCACTGGGCGAAGCTGTGCCAGATCATCGGCCGCCCCGACCTGCTGACCGACCAGCGGTTCATCGACCAGCGTTCGCGCGCAATGAATTACCACGAACTGACCGAGGAGCTCGAGTCTGCGCTGGCCGCCAAGACCGCGGCCGAATGGGTCGAGCTGCTTCAAGAAGGCGGCCTGATGGCCTGCCTGGCCTACACCTGGAAGCAGGTGGTGGACACCCCGCTGTTCGCCGAGAACGAGCTCGCCCTGCGCGTCGGCGACGGCGACGACACCGTCACGGTGGTCCGTATGCCCGCGCGCTACTCGAGCTTCGACGCGGCGGCCACCGAACCGCCGCCCGCGCCGGGACAGCACAACGACGAGTTCCTCACCGCGCCGCAGACCACGTCGTAAGCCGTCACTGGCTGGGCAGCCGCACCACCTGGACGAAGAACTCGTCGATCTGCTGGACGGCCTTCATGAACTGGTCCAGGTCAACGGGTTTGGTGACATACGCGTTGGCGTGCAGCTTGTAGCTGCGCAGAATGTCCTCCTCCGCCGATGAGGTGGTGAGCACGACGACCGGGATGCGGGCCAGATCGGGGTCGGACTTGACCTTCTCCAGCAGCTGACGGCCGTCGTATTTCGGCAGGTTCAGGTCCAGCAGGATGAGGTCGGGCCGCGGCGCGTCGGAGAACTGACCGCGCCGGTAGAGGTAGTCGAGGCCTTCCTCGCCGTCGTGCGCGACATGAAGCCGGTTGTTGAGTTTGTTGTGCTCGAACGCTTCTCGCGTGATCAGCTCGTCCCCCGGGTCGTCTTCGACGAGCAGGATGTCGATCGCTCTACCTTCTGACGTCATTGATGCGCTCCTTCCAAAGCGTCTGCGTCTGCTTCGCCAACGGGCTCGGGCTCGGGCATGGACATGGGCAGGGTGAACTCGAACCGGGTGCCCTCGGTGCGGGTCGTGTCGATCCGGATGGTGCCGCCGTGGTGCTCGACGATCTTCTTGACCAGCGCGAGGCCGACGCCGGTCCCGGCGTACACGTCGCGGCCGTGCAGGCGTTGGAAGATGACGAAGACCTTGTCGGCGAACTCCGCCGGGATGCCGATGCCGTTGTCCGACACGGTGATCACCCATTCGCGGTCATGAGCGGCGGTGCCCGGTGCGCACTCGATGACGACGCGTGGCCTGCGGTCCTTGTGCCGGAACTTCACCGCGTTGCCGATGAGGTTCTGCCACAGCATCGTCAGCAGCATCGGGTCGCCCTTGATCCGCGGCAGGGAGTCGGGTCGCACGACCTCGGCGTCGGATTCCTCGATCGCGGTGGCCAGGTTGGCCAGACCGGAGTCCAGCGTGGTGTCGAGGTCGACGTCGGTTTCCGTGGTGCCGAGCCGGCCGACGCGCGAAAAGGTGAGCAGGTCGTTGATCAGCGCCTGCATCCGCTTGGCCCCGTCGACCGCGAAGCCGATGTATTCGATGCCGCGCTCGTCGAGCTGATCGCCGTAGCGCCGCTCCAGCAGCTGGCAGAACGAGGCGACCTTGCGCAGCGGCTCCTGCAGGTCGTGCGACGCCACGTAAGCGAACTGCTCGAGTTCGGTGTTGGACCGGCGCAATTCGGCCGCCTGCTCGTCCAGTTGCGCCTGCGCCGAGTGTGAGATCTCGAGCTCCTCGACCATCCGCCTGCGCATGTTCTCCACGTCGATCGCCATGTCGCGAACGTCCTTGGGCCGCTTCGGCGCCGCGATGCTTTCCTCGAAGCTGCCCTGGGTGATCCGGCGGCACGCCGCGGCCAGCGCCGCGAGCGGCCGGGCGACCGTCTCCCGGATCAGGAACCCCAGCATCCCGGCCGTGACGAAGAACAACAACACCATGGCACCGAAAGCCCTGTCGCGCCAGGCATCAACGCGTTTGAGTTCGCCCGCCGCGGCCGCCCGGGCCGCGGACAGGTTCGCATTCTGGGTATCGAAAAGCATTCGCAGATGGTCGAATTCGGCCTTACCGCGCTCGGCCGACGGCTTGCTGTTGACGTTCTTGCCGTTCGGCAGCACGGTCGCGATCACCGGTTCGGCATAGCTTTCCCGCCACCTGGCCGCCGCGTCCTCGATCGCGTCCAGGTCACCCAACAGGTCCGGACGCCCACCCAGCCGGCGCCGGATCTCTTCCACCGCAGCCTGTTCGCTGTGCTGACCGTCGTAGTACGGCGTGAGGAATTGCCGGTCTCCGGCGATCAGGTAGCCGCGGATGCCGGTCTCCTGGTCGCGCAGCGCGGCCTGCAGCTGGAAGGCGGCCACGCGCGCCGGCTGGATGTTGTCGACGAGGTCGCGCGTCATCTGGTCCGTGCGATTCAGCAGCAACGCACCGACCACCGCGCCGGCGAGCACCATCGCGCCCATGCTGACCAACACGAGCGCCTGCCATCCGCGCACGGTGAGCTGCGACAGTCGCGGGCGGCGCAACCTCGGGGTCACGTGGTGGTCCTTTCCACCCGCAGCACCGCGATGTCGTCGGTGAGCCCGCCGTGCGACTGGGCGAGCTGCTGCGCGCCGTCGATGAGCGCATCGACGAACTCCGGGCCCGGCTTGGCCGCGTGCGATCGCGCCAGCGCGAGCAGGCCGTCCTCGCCGAGGCGCCGGATGCCTTGTCCCGAATATCCCTCGAACAGCCCGTCGGTCAGCAGCAGCAGCCCCTGACCCGGGGGCAGGTCCATCTCGAACCGCGGCCAGTCATCGTCGGCGCGCAGGCCCAGCGCCGGACCGCCCGGCGGCTCCACCCATTCCACGGCGCCGTCGCGCTGCAACAGCATCCCCGGATGGCCGGCGCGGATGGCGGTGATGCGCGTGCTGTCGGGCGGGATCTCCAAGCTGAGCACGGTCGCGAAAACGCCTGTGTCCGTTCGCTCCGAGTGCAGCACCCGCTCGAGCTGCCGCATCACTTCCACCCCGTGCACGCCGGCGAAGGTGAGCGCGCGAAACGCGATCCGCAGCGCCGCACCCAGGGCGGCCTCGTGCGGCCCGTGGCCGGCGACGTCACCGATCAGGACGTGCACGATCCGATCGGGTGTCTGGACCACGTCGTAGAAGTCCCCGCACAGCAACGCGTCCTCGCGACTCGGGCGGTACCGCGCGACGATGTCGACGCCCGGCTTGTCCAGCAGCAGCGGGGAGGGCAGCAGCCCGCGCTCCAGCAGCGCGTTCTCCCGCGCCCGCAGCCGGGTCGCGTGCAGGTCGGCCGCGATCAGCTCGGCCCGCTTGCGTTCGATCGCATACAGCAGCGCGCGCCGCAGCATCTCCGGCTCGACCCGGCCCTTGACCAGATAGTCCTGGGCGCCCGCAGCGACCGCGGACGCCCCGAAGTACTCGTCGTTCAGTCCGGTCAGCACCACGATCGGCACGGTGGCGTCGTGCTTGGCGATGCGGTCCAGCGCGTCGATGCCGTTGGCGTCGGGCAGGTGCAGGTCCAGCAGCACGCAGTCGGGCCGGGCGGAGGCCAGCTCGCGTTCGGCGTGGGCCATCGACTGCGCCCACACCACCCGGATATCGGCGACGGCGTCGGCGATCAGGTCTTCCACGAGCACCGCGTCCGCCCGGTCGTCCTCGACCAACAGCAACGACAATGACTGCCAACTCGCCGCCGGGGTCACTGGTGCGCGCACGGGCATCAATTCCCGGTCGTCCGGGGATGCGCCAAGGTAGCCACGCTGTTCACTTCAGACCCCCTGGCCGCGGTAAGACACATTTGTTCGACTTTACGTGTGGCCCTACCACCCCGATGGTTAACCGACGGAGATCCTATAGGTCAGCGCAGCAGCGCCCGCGACATGACCACGCGTTGGATCTGATTCGTGCCCTCGTAGATCTGAGTGATCTTGGCGTCGCGCATCATTCGCTCCACCGGGAAGTCGACGGTGTAGCCCGCGCCGCCGAACAGCTGCACGGCGTCGGTGGTCACCTCCATCGCCACGTCGGACGCCCAGCACTTGGACGCCGCGGAGATGAAGCCCAGGTTGGATTCGCCGCGCTCGGCGCGGGCGGCGGCGTGGTAGACCATCAGCCGCGCGGACTCGAGCTTCATGGCCATGTCGGCGAGCATGAACTGCACGCCCTGGTTGTCGCTGACCGGGCGGCCGAACTGCTTGCGGTCCTTGGTGTAGGCGATCGCGGCGTCCAGCGCCCCCTGCGCGATGCCGACCGCCTGCGCGCCGATCGTGGGCCGGGTGTGGTCCAGCGTCGCCAGCGCCGTCTTGAAGCCGGTGCCCGGCTCGCCGATGATCCGGTCGCCCGGGATGCGGCAGTTCTCGAAGTACAGCTCGGTGGTCGGCGAGCCCTTGATGCCGAGCTTGCGTTCCTTGGGACCGACCGTGAACCCCTCGTCGTCGGCGTGCACCATGAACGACGAGATGCCGTTGGCGCCCTTGTCCGGGTCGGTGACCGCCATGACGGTGTACCAGCTCGACTTGCCGCCGTTGGTGATCCAGCACTTGGCGCCGTTGAGAATCCAGTCGTCGCCGTCGGCCTTGGCCCGGGTCCGCATCGAGGCCGCGTCGCTGCCGGCCTCCCGCTCCGAGAGGGCGTAGGACGCCATCGCGGTGCCGTCGGCGATCGACGGCAGCACCTGCTTCTTGAGCTCGTCGGAGCCGCGCAGGATCAGCCCCATGGTGCCCAGCTTGTTCACCGCGGGAATCAGCGACGCCGAGGCGTCGACGCGGGCCACTTCCTCGATCACGATGCACGCCGCCACCGAATCCGCGCCCTGCCCGCCGTACTCCTCGGGCACGTGCACGGCGTTGAACCCCGACGCATTCAGCGCCTCGAGCGCCTCCTGTGGGAACCGCGCATTCTCATCCACGTCGGCCGCGTGCGGGGCGATCTCCTTCTCCGCCAGCGCGCGGATCGCCGCCCGCAACTCCTGGTGTTCCTCGGGCAACTGGAACAGATCGAACGTGGGGTCTCCGGCCCAACCAGCCATCGTGGCCTCCTCTAGCTACTAGCCAGTAACTTTACCCTGGCGCTTTTGCAGCGCCTCATCCTTGGCCCGCACGCTCTCGGCCAGCCGGCCCTGAAACTCGACGATGCGCGCCCGCAGCGCCGGGTCGGACGACCCGAGCATGCGCACGGCGAGCAGGCCCGCGTTGCGGGCGCCGCCGATCGAGACCGTGGCCACCGGCACGCCCGCCGGCATCTGCACGATCGACAGCAGCGAGTCGAGGCCGTCCAGCCGCGCCAGCGGGACGGGCACCCCGATCACCGGCAGCGGCGTCGCCGACGCGACCATCCCCGGCAGGTGTGCGGCGCCGCCGGCGCCCGCGATGATCACCTCGATGCCGCGGTCGGCCGCGCCGCGCGCATAGTCGAACATCACCTGTGGGGTCCGGTGCGCGGAGACCACCCGAACCTCGGCCGGAATGTCGAACTCGGCGAGCGCCTCGGCCGCGTCCTTCATCACCGACCAGTCGCTGTCGCTGCCCATGATCACGCCGACCCTGGGGTTGCTAGTCATGCGGATCCCATCCGTCCGTCCATTGCCCGTGTGACAACCAGTGTGCCGCGAGCTCGGCGCGCTCCCGCAGCGCGGCCAGCTGCGCCATGTCGGAGCCCAGGAAATTGACGTGGCCGACCTTGCGGCCGGGCCGTTCCTCCTTGCCGTAGAGGTGAACCCGCGCGTCGGGCATCCGCGCGAACAGGTGGTGCAACCGCTCGTCGACCGTCATCGCCGGCCGCTGCGCGGCGCCCAGGACGTTCGCCATCACCGTCACCGGGGCGATGGCATCGGTGTCGCCGAGCGGGTAGTCCAGCACCGCCCGCACGTGCTGTTCGAACTGGCTGGTGCGCGCCCCGTCCATGGTCCAGTGCCCGGAGTTGTGCGGCCGCATCGCGAGCTCGTTGACCAGCAGCTCACCCTGGACGGTCTCGAACAGCTCCACCGCGAGCACCCCGACCACGCCGAGTTCGGCGGCCAGCCGCAACGCCAGCTGCTGCGCGGCCGCGGCCACGTGCTCGGGCAGGTTCGGGGCGGGCGCGATCACCTGGACGCAGATCCCGTCGCGCTGGACCGTCTCCACCACCGGCCAGGCCGCGCCCTGGCCGAACGGCGACCGCGCCACCAGCGCCGACAGTTCGCGGCGCAGGTTCACCTGCTCCTCGGCCATCACCGGCACGCCATCGGCCAGGAAGCTGGTCGCGATATCGCGGGCGTGCGAGGGGTCGCGCGCCATCCGCACCCCGCGCCCGTCGTAGCCGCCGCGGACGGCCTTCACCACCACGGGGCCGCCGACGAGCTGCGCGAAGGCGTCCAGCTCCTCGAGATTCGCGATGCCGGCGTAGCGCGGGACCGGGGCGCCCATCGCGTCCAGCCGCCGGCGCATCACCAGCTTGTCCTGGGCGTGCACCAGCGCCTCCGGCGGCGGCGCGACGTTCACCCCCTCGGCAACCAGCTTCTCCAGCAGCTCGTTCGGCACGTGCTCGTGGTCGAACGTCAGCACATGGGCCCCGGCCGCGACCCGGCGCAGGTCGTCCAGCTCGGTGTGCGAACCGATCACGACGTCGGGCGTGACCTGCGCGGCCGGCTCGTCGGCGGCGGTGGCCAGCACGCGCAGCGTCTGCCCGAGGGCGATCGCGGCCTGGTGGGTCATCCGGGCCAGCTGTCCGCCGCCGACCATGGCGACCACCGGCGCTATCGTGGGTGCGGCCCCGGGAGGGCGTATGTTCGGCACGGCCATCATGGTGTCACGGCGCGGGCGGCGTGTTGACCGGCGGTGACGCCGAATCGTTATGTACGATTTTGCGTCTATTTTGTGTCCGTCCGTACACTGACCACTTGTGCCCTTCGCCGACGCCGCAATCGAGCGCATGCCCGGCTTTATTCAGCCCTATTTGCTGCGCCACCACGAACTGATCAAATTCGCCATCGTCGGCGGTACCACGTTCGTGATCGACTCGGCGATTTTCTACACGCTGAAACTGACAATTCTGGACTCCAAGCCGGTCACCGCGAAGGTCATCGCCGGCATCGTCGCGGTCATCGCGTCCTACGTGCTGAACCGGGAGTGGAGCTTCCGCGATCGCGGCGGCCGGGAGCGTCACCACGAGGCGCTGCTGTTCTTCGCGTTCAGCGGGGTGGGCGTGCTGCTGTCGATGGCGCCGCTGTGGTTCTCCAGCTACGTCCTGCAGCTGCGGGAGCCGATGGTGTCGCTGACCGTGGAGAACATCGCCGACTTCATCTCGGCCTACATCATCGGCAACCTGCTGCAGATGGCGTTCCGCTTCTATGCGTTCCGGCGCTGGGTGTTCCCCGACGAGTTCGCGCGCAACCCGGACAAGGCGCTGGAATCCGCCCTCACCGCGGGTGGTATCGCCGAAATGCTCGAGGACGAGATCGAGGGCGGCAACGTCACGCTGCTGCGGTCCTGGCGCAACCGGGCCGGCCGGCTGACTCAGCCGGGCGACTCCTCGGAACCCAGGGTGTCGAAGACTTCGTGATACAGCAGCGCGTGCACCTCGCGCAGCCGCGGTATGTCGTAGAACTCCAACGGGTCTTGTGACGCCGATTCGATAATCAACGTCCCGGTGCGAAACATCCGCTCGGTGATCCGGTCGCGGAATTCCACGCTGTTGATCCGCGCCAGCGGGATATCGATTCCGGTGCGGGTCAGCACCCCGTGCCGAAACATCACCCGCCGGTTCGTCACGACGAAATGGGTGGTCAGCCAGCTCAAGAACGGCCACAGCGTCAGCCAGCCGACGATCACCAGCCAGATGCCCCAGATGACGCCGTAGATGATGTTCTTGGCCAGCTGGCTCCAGTGCGTCGAGTTGAGGTATCCCGACCCGAACGCCGCGATCGCGGTCACCAGCAAAAGGACGACGAC
>NZ_LZJJ01000302.1:0-11701 GCF_001667625.1 Mycobacterium sp. E1715 | reverse complement strand
GCTGCCGCTGGCCCGGGCGCTGGTCGACGGGGCGGGGATGCCCCCCGAGGCGGTGGGGCCGATCGACGCGGTGCTGCGCCCGATGGTGGACCGCGCCTACGACCCGGGCCCGGCGCACAACCCGGTCCAGATCATCAACGGCATCACCCACATCCCGACGATTTTCTCTGCGGTCTCCTGGCCCATCCGCGGCGCCCGCGCCGGGATCAACCTGGCCACCAACTCCCTGGCCGTCGCCAACCTGGCCCGGATCCTCACCCCGGGTCCCGGGCTCGGCAAAGGCGGCGTGGTGCGCAAGGTCGTCCGCGCGGTCGTCAAAGCCAAGAAGTAACCGCTAGAGCCGCAGCCCGTCGCGGGGCGAAAAGCCAATCAGCTGTTCGGCTATCGGCGCCGGTGACTTCTCTTCTTCGGGCAGCACCGCGTCGATCGGCCCCACCGCCTCGGGGGGCATCCCCGCCCCGTCGACCAGCGCCCGGGCCAGCGGCAGCTCGGAGTTCCGGATGAAATAGGTCGTCGACGTGCCACCCAGGTCGTTGGTGGTCCTCCTGATGTCCCACGGTGCGACCCGGGACGGGTCCGAGAATGCGGTGGCGCTGTGACCGTAATACCCGCCCGCCGCAATCGCGTTCAGGTCGGCCAGCAGGTTTCCGGGATGGTTGGGTGGGTCGGAAAAGGGGTCGTACTGCCCCACGATGTTGACCGTGTCGTATTGGCTCTCCACCGGAGCGGGGACGGTGTAGTCGATGATCGGCACGTGCGTCCCGGGCCCGAACACCTTGTAGAGCAGGTTGTCGGGGTTACCGGCCTTGATGAAGGTGAGCTGACCGGGCGGCGGCGCCGTCGGGTCGTGTGCCAGGCGCGCCTGCTCGCGGTCCAGCGCCAGCGAACCCTGGGACAGTCCGGCCACCGAGATGGGTCCGTCGGTGTTGCGGATCGCGGCATCGAGATTGTTCGCCCCGGTGGTCACGGAGCTGTTGACGGTCGGCGAACTCAGCCCGGTGACCGGCCAGAAGCTGCCCGGGTAGGGCACCACGCGGCGCACGGCCGCCGGACTGTAGTAGTTCGCGTCGATCTGCGGCTGCATCGCGGGATCGAAGTGATACAGCGACCGCAGCGGCCCGTAGGGGGACGGGGCCGTGCCGGGCACTATCAAAGCGGTGTCGGCGGCGGCGCCACCGGAATCGAAAACTATTGCGCACGCCAATGTTCCAACGGTGATGGCCGAGGTGAGCAATTTGTTCACGAACTCTCCTCACGGCCTACCGAAAGAGCTACAGCAGGGATGCTACCGCGCACTGATGCTGGTCAGCCCGAGGACGAGCATGAAACAACCCGCGAAGGCCAGCAATACCGCGATGTCGCGGTGACCGCGTGACAGCAACCAGTTCCGCAGCCCGGCCATGACGGCACGCGTCTTGCGCGGCGCCGTGAGATACCCGATCAGTGGGAGCTCCGCCACGGTGAAGGCCACCAGGTTGAAGGCCACCAGCGCCTGAACCTGCGCGAGGGGCGCGGCGTGCGAGGCGAGGATGGCGGCCATCGAGCCCAGGTAGTTCGCCGACGGCAAAGCGGCGCCCATACCGCTAACCGCTGCGACACAAAGCGAGTCGCCCCGCAAGAAGACGCGTGCGCGGTCAGCCAGTTGCCGGCGGCCGCTCGGTGCCGGCCGCTCCAGCAGCGCAACGCCGCCAGTTCCGACCCTGACGGGCGCCTCGGCGGGGCGGGCGCGGCTGCGCGCCGAATCGCGCGTGGCCACCACAACGGCGATCAGCAAAGCCACGAGCCCGGAAGCGATTTGCACTTGCGCCACACTGACGTGGCCGACCACCGGCGCGGTCCGTAGCAGGAATAGCACCGTCAGCCCCACGCCCACGCCCATCGCGAAGCCACCACACAGAAACGCGAGCAACTGCCTGAGCGGGCTCCGCCGGCTGAGCAGCAGGATCACCAGACCGAGCCGGATCGGTTCGAAAATCACCGAGCCGGCCAATACCAGCACGGTGATCCACATGCTGGGCAACGTACCGCACGCGGCCAGGTCCAGCGCCCAAACTCGCCCGCACAAGCCGGTCTCGGCTGATCATGCCAGGGGGTAGCGAATTTCGTCAGGCTGGGTTGACGGGTGTAACCCAAACGTCACGCGCACACGGGATGTCGCGGGGCGGACCCCGCCCAAAGCGGATATGCTGGGGGCTCCCGCAGCACCACTTGCGGCTGGAGAAATCCTGGGGGCGGCTGGGCCTGCCGGTCCGGTGCCGTCATTGTTGGTGCCCACCAGAGGGTTTCGTGGAGCAGCGTGAAACACGCCTGGCCGCGGGATGGCTGCGGGTGCCCCGGCGGGCTCGGCTCCGCGGCGACAGCGCGGACGGCAGGTCGCCTGAGCATCGCCCGGCGGGCGCGCAGCTGCGCCCCGCCGAGCCGAATAGCGCGGAGGTGCAGGGTATTCAGTGTTCGGCATAACCACTCTTCAAGACTGGACACCGCAGGCGCGCTCCGTCATCTGTTGGCACGCCTCACCGGCGGCGAGGGCCAAAGCGGCAGCGGCGCCGCCCAGTCCGGTTCCCCCCAGCTACCAGCAAACCCAACACCTTCGGCGCTACAGCGATCACGCCGCGCGGGGCCTGGACATGTCGCGCCTGATGATCTTCACCTGGGAGGTCCCCGGCCGCTGCGACATCCGCGCCATGAACTACGCGGTCAATGCGCACATCCGCCGGCATGACACCTACCACAGCTGGTTCGACTACCGCGACGCCCAACAGATCGTTCGCCACACCATCGCCGACCCCGATGACATCGAACTCGTCCCGATCGAGCACGGGGGGCTCACGCCCACGGAGTTGTGCGAACACATATCGACCCCGCAGCCGCTGCAGTGGGATTGTTTTCTGTTCGGAGTGGTGCAAAGCGACAACCACTTCACCTTCTACGCGAGCATCGCCCACCTCTGCGTCGACCCCATGATCGTCGGCGTTCTCTTCACGGAGATCCACCTGATGTACGCCACCCTGGTCGGTGGCGGCGCGCCCGTCGAACTCCCGGAGGCCGGGCGTTACGGCGAGTACTGCGTTCGGCAGCGGGAGGAGATGGCCACGTTGACGGCCGACTCCCCCAAGGTGCGCGCGTGGACCGCCTTCGCCGCCGAAAACGGGGGGACGCTACCGCACTTTCCGCTGCGACTCGGCGACCTCTCGGTGCCCTATGCCGGCAAGCTCGTCACCGAGACGCTGATGGACGAACGGCAGACGGAACGGTTCGAGCGGGCCTGCGTGGCTGCGGATGCCCGCTTCAGCGGCGGTGTGTTCGCCTGCGCGGGCCTCACGCACCGTGAATTGACCGGTGCGGAAACGTTTTCCGCGGTAACGACTACCGATACCCGCAGGACGCCAACGGAATTGATGACGACTGGCTGGTTCACCGGCCTGGTTCCGGTCACGGTCGACATCGACGCCGGGCTTTTCGGGGACGCGGCGCACTCCGCGCAGACGTCCTTCGATTCGGGCATCGACTTGGCCACCATTCCGTTCGACCGGGTGCTGGAGTTGGCGCCCCCGGGGGCGGGTTTGGCCAGGCCGCGGCCCGGCAACTTCGTGATGTCGTTCCTGGACGCCAGCATCGCCCCGCTGTCCTCGGTCGCGAACTCCGACTTGAACTTTCGGATCTACGACGAGGGCAGGGTGTCCCATCAAGTCTCGCTGTGGGTCATCCGGCTACAACACGAGACCAAGGTGACGGTGTTGTTTCCCGACAACCCGGTCGCCCGCGAATCGGTGCGCCGGTACATCGACGCCTTGAAGTCGGCGTATGTCCGGGTGGCCGACGGCAGGCGCAGCCAGATGTTCGCGCACTCGCCCGCGCGGCTAACCGCGCTGACTTAGCAGCTCGTCCAGGAGTGCGGTGAACTCCTCGGGTCGCGCCGGCGTGAAGGCGGGGCTGGGCTGAATGCCCGGCACGTCAAGCGTGATCAGCGTCGACTTGAACGGCCGGCTCACGTCCAGCGGGAGCCAGCGGCGCAAGTCCGAGCTGCCCCAGATCCGGAATCGATGCGTCAGCAGGCCCAACCCCTCGGCCTTGTACCCACGAACCGCGCCGAGTGCGATCACTTTCGACGTGCCGGAGGGAAAGTGGTAGCGGCGCAGGGTGATCGCCGCGCGGTCCAGCTGGACCAGGCCGTCGTCGTAACACTGGGCGTGGGTGGCGCTCATGCCCGCGAACTTCTCAGTTCGTGACCCCGCGCGGTCAGGCAGCGACCGTCGTCCAATCGCCATTGCCAGCCATGCAGGTTGCAGGTCAGCGTGTTGCCCTCGACCACACCGAATTTCGACAGGTCGGCCTTCAGGTGTGGGCAGCGGCGCTGAATTTCCCAGCCGTCCAGCGTGACCGACGAAGAATCGTCATGAGTCTCGGCGAACCAGCCGTCGGCGTAGGCGATCCGCTCGTCGGTGAGGCATTTGAAGAAGGTGTACAGGTATTCGTTATAACCGCCGACACGCCACGCCCTGAACCGGGTGGACAAGAAGATGGTGTTGACCCAATCGGGCTCCCGGTCGCGCAATACGGTGCGCACCAACTCCGGCGCTATGGCGAAACCGTAACGGACCTTCTCGTCGGGAATGCGTTCGCGCACAGTACGCTTCGGGAAGTCCAGGACGACGGTTTCCGGGCCGATCACGAGTTCGACGGGATAGCCGATGCCGTCACAGATCTCGTCGCTCTGCGACATGATCGGTTCGAACAGCGCACGCAGCTGCTCCAGCAGCGGCTCGCCCGTGGCGGGCGCCCACCGCGCCTTCTCGGCGGCCAGGACGGGCGCCATCCGCTCGGCGTAGTCGGCGATGTAGGCCTGCTTGCCGGTGGTGAAGATCGCCTCGACCTGGTCGTCGGGCATCGGGTGGCTCAGCGAGTTCAGGGCGGCGCCGGTGAAGTCCGCGGTCGAGCCGGGGATCATCAGCAGGCCGCCGTCGTTGCCGTGGGCCCGCATCTGGTCGAGGAACACGATTTGGTCGGGGAAGATGTTGGCCGGATCGCCGTGGTCGTCGTTGAGATGGCGCAGTTCGGTGTCCAGGAAGCACGGCGGACCGGCCGACGGGATGACCCATGTGGCGCCCACCTGGGCGATGTACTGGCGGGCACGGTCCATCTGCCGCTGCCGCTTCTGGACGCCGAAGGACTCCTTGGCACGGGCGGGCATGTCGTAGACCATCGGGTACCAGATGGCGCCGGAGTACTGCAGCATGTGCACGTCGATGTGGCCGAACGCCGACGCCAACACGTCGAGATCGACCGGCCGGGCGTCGTTCATGTTGAAAGCCGTTGTGACGCCGTCGGAAACCACCAGCGCCGAGTCACCGAGCGGCCCGTCGGCCGGCGCGCGCAGCGCGATGATCATCACGTCGAGCTCGCCCTTCGGACCGCTGACGCGGTGTTTGACCGAGTTGCCGGTCTCGAAGAACCGGTAGAAACCCAACTCCTGCAACGCATTTCGCAAGTCCGGGACCGGGAAGTCCGGCAGCAGCACCACCGCGTCCTTATTGACGTGCTCGGCCAGGTTCTTGGCGTCGAAGTGGTCCTTGTGCAGGTGCGACAGGTACAGGTAGTCGCAGTCACCCAACTTGTCCCAGTCCAGTTGGCTGTTGTCCGGGAAGGGGAACCAGGACGCGAAGTACGCGGGGTTGACCCACGGGTCGCACAGGATGCTGCCCGCTGGGGTCTCGATCAGAAATCCGGCGTGACCTACGCTGGTGACCTGCACAAACACCTTCCTGGGGGCCGTACTCGCCCACGGCCCGGTAACGGGTTTTCAGCCCCCGAGCTTAGCGCGAGGCGGCATCGTCGGCCTCCCACAGCCGTCGGTAGAAGTCGATGCGAGCGGCGTCGGGCTCGACGCCGTAGGCCGCGAAGAATTCTCCGTCCCACACCCGGTCGGGGAAATTCCAGCCCAACGACAGCGTCGCGACCGCGAGGTCGGCCCACCGGTCGGCCACACCGAGGTCGCCCAGGTCGACATGCCCGCGGTACCGGCCGCGCCCGTCGACCAGGGTGTTGGGCGAGCAGGCGTCGCCGTGGCACACCACCAGGCGGTCGATGGGCGGCGGGCTGCCCAGCCGTGCACGCGCGACGGGTGTCAGGGCCGCCAGCCGGCCCTCGACCGACCAGTCGAACGGGCAGGACGACACCGGTAGCCGGTCATGCAGCCTGCGCAGGCCGAGGGCGATCGCGCGCACGGCCACCTCGGGTGTGGCCCGCAGGCGCGGATGTACGGCCGAGACGCCGGGCAGTGCCCGGGTATGCAGCCAGGCGCAGCCCCCGTCGACGCCGGCGCCCAGCACCGGCGGCACCAGCACGTACCGGGCGGCCCAACGCAGGCGCTCCGCTTCACGGGCAAAGTCGGTCACGCCGGCTTCCGCGACCTTGATGAACTCGGCGCCGCCGGCGTCGGGGCCGATCCGGAAGGTCACCCCACCGATCTCGTTGACCCACACGGCGCGAACCACCCTGCCGCCGGCAAACCGGCGAACCACTTCGGGCGGCGGAACGGGTGCCGCGGGGAAGCTCAAGCGATGGCCTCCTTTTCGCCACCTCGGGTGACTCACAGCCAGGAGCATTAGGCTGATCAGCTGTGGAACCGGTATACGGGACTGTCATTCAACTTGCCCGCCTGGTTTGGCGCCTACAGGGCCTCAAGATCACCGTGGCGGGGGTCGAAAACCTGCCCAAAACCGGCGGTGCCGTGATCGCCATCAACCACACCGGCTACCTCGACTTCACGTTCGCGGGTCTGCCCGCCTACCAGCAGGGACTGGGACGCAAGGTGCGGTTCATGGCCAAGCAGGAGGTGTTCGACAACAAGATCACCGGCCCGATCATGCGCAGCCTGCGGCACATCTCGGTGAATCGGCAGGACGGCGCCGCCTCCTACGAGGAGGCGGTCAGGAACCTCAAGGACGGTGAGCTGGTCGGCGTCTACCCCGAAGCCACCATCAGCCGCAGCTTCGAGATCAAGGAATTCAAGTCGGGCGCCGCCCGGATGGCCGTCGAGGCCGGGGTGCCGATCGTTCCGGTGATCGTCTGGGGCGCGCAGCGCATCTGGACCAAGGGGCACCCGAAAAAGTTGATGCGGCCGAAGGTGCCCGTCACGGTGCTGGTCGGCGAGCCGATCGAACCGACGTTGGGCGTCGAGGAGCTCAAGGGGCTGTTGCACTCGCGGATGCAACACCTGCTGGAGCGGGCCCAGGAGATGTACGGGCCGCACCCGGCGGGTGAGTTCTGGGTGCCGCGGCGGTTGGGCGGCAGCGCCCCTTCGCTGGCCGAAGCCGCCCGGATGGACGCCGAGGAGGCCGCCGCTCGCGCTGCCCGCCGGGCCGGACCCACGGGAGCTCCGGAGTAGCGATCAATGGTGGAGCCCGTCTTCCGCACGCTCGAGATTCTGGCTCGGCTGGTGGTCGTCGCCACCAACACCGAGATCTCCTACGGAGGCGAGGAGCACATCCCCGACACCGGCGGCGCCGTGATCGCGATCAACCACACCAGCTATGTCGACTTCCTGCCCGCCGCGCTGGCCGTGCACCGGCGGAGACGGCGGCTCAGGTTCATGATCAAGGCCGAAATGCAGCAGGTGCGGATCGTCAACTTCCTGATCAAGCACACCCGGACTATTCCGGTGGACCGCGGCGCCGGGGCCGGCGCCTACGCCGTGGCCGTGCAACGGCTCCGCGAGGGCGAGCTGGTGGGGGTTTATCCGGAGGCCACCATCAGCCGCAGCTTCGAGCTCAAGGAATTCAAGACGGGCGCCGCGCGCATGGCCATCGAAGCCGACGTTCCCATCGTCCCGGTGATCGTCTGGGGCGCCCACCGGATCTGGACCAAAGACCACCCACGCAACCTGAGCCGCGCCAAGGTACCGATTAAAGTGCAGGCAGGCGCGCCAGTGCCGGCGGCCGAAGACATCGCGCAGACCGACGCCGCACTGCGCGAGTCGATGACCGCACTGCTGCACCGGGTCCAAGCGGACTATCCGCACGAGCCGGGGGCGTACTGGACGCCGCGCCGGCTGGGCGGTGGGGCACCGACCATGGCGGAGGCGGCCCGGATGGAGGCGGACGAGGCGGCGGCGCGGGCCGCGGGCCGAGGCGGACGGCCGTCCCGGTAGACGAAGGAGAAGACATGCCCGAGGGGTTCTACCGGTTGTGCGAGTGGGTCGTACCGCCGATGGTTGCGATGCAGGGAACCAAGTTCACCTATCGCGGGCTGGAAAACATCCCCGAGCGGGGTGGCGCGCTGCTGGCCCAGAACCACACCAGCTACCTGGACTGGTTGCCAACGCTGCTCGCGGTGCGCGAGCGCCACCGGCGCGCGTACTTCATGATCAAAGCCGAGATGGCCGACGTGAAGGCGGTCAACTATGTGATCAACCACGCCAGGCTGATCCCGGTGGACCGCACCAACGGGAACGGCGCGCTCGAGCTGGCCACGCAGCGCCTGCGGCAGGGCGAGCTCATCGGGATGCACCCCGAAGCCACGATCAGCCGCAGTTTCGAGCTGCGCGAGTTCAAGAGCGGTGCGGCCCGGATGGCGCTGGACGCCCAGGTGCCGATCGTTCCGGTGATCGTCTGGGGTGCCCATCGGATTTGGCCCAAGGACCATCCAAAGAAGGTGTGGCGCAACAAGGTTCCGATCACCGTCGCCGCAGGCCGGCCGCTGCCGCCGCACGGCACGCCCGAACAGCTCAACGCGGCGCTGCGCCAGTCGATGAATGCGTTGCTGTATCAGGTACAGGAGGAATACCCCCACCCGGAGGGTGAATTCTGGGTCCCGAGGCGGCTCGGCGGCGCCGCGCCCACCCAGGACGATTCCCGGGCGATCCGCTTGTCGGAGTTGCAGGCGCGGATGCAGAAATACGGCACGGACGGCGTGACCCGACCCGGACAGGACCAGAGCGGAGTGCATTGACCAGATGACGTCAACGTGACCCAGCCGGCGCTCATAGCCTGCGACGTCGACGGCACCCTGTTCGACGACAACGAAACCATCACCCCGCGTACCCGCGATGCCGTGCGCGCCGCCGTCGATGCCGGCGCGACGTTCGTCGTGGCGACCGGCCGGCCGCCGCGGTGGATACGCCCCGTCGTCGACGCGCTGGGCTTCGCGCCAATCGCGGTGTGCGCCAACGGCGCCGTCGTCTATGATCCCGCCACGGACCGGGTGGTCTCGACGCGGACGCTGCCCGTCGACACGCTGGCCGAGCTTGCGGAGCTGGCGACGCGCGTCATCCCGGGCGCGGGCCTGGCCGTCGAGCGAATCGGCGAACGCGCCCACGACACGGCGACCCCCCAGTTCATCAGCTCACCGGGCTACGAGCACGCGTGGCTGAACCCGGACAACACCGAGGTGTCGATCGAGGACCTGCTCAGTGCGCCCGCGATCAAGCTGCTCATCCGCCGAAGTGGGGCCCGCAGCGCCGATATGGCCGCCGAGCTGGCCAAGCACGTCGGCATCGAGGGCGATATCACCTACTCCACCAACAACGGTCTCGTGGAGATCGTGCCGCTGGGCACCAGCAAGGCCACCGGCGTGGACGAGATCGCCAGGCCCCTGCAGATCGGCAGCGAGGAGGTACTGGCGTTCGGCGACATGCCCAACGACTTGCCCATGCTGCGCTGGGCGGGTCATGGCGTGGCGATGGGCAACGCCCATCCCGACGTGCTGGCCGCCGCCGACGAGGTCACCGCTGTCAACAACGACGACGGGGTGGGGCGGGTGCTCGAGCGCTGGTGGCTCTAGCGACTGCCGGGACCGGCTAGGTGGCAGACGGGTGCGCCGGTAACGAGAAGTGTTCGGGCGGCACGGTGGGGCCGCTCGGTGATTGCGTCGAGAGCGGCGTGATGATCCCCTCCGCGACCTCGGTGACGTTGCCGGTGAGCCGCTCGTAATTCAGCGTTCCGTGTTGGAAATTCTGCGTAATCTGCAGCGGCTCTTGAAGTTCGGCGCTGGTCGGCAACCCGAGCGGTCCGCGTTCGTAGCTCAGCGATGCCCAGGCGTCGTAAATCGCGCCGGTGACCGGCTGGGCGCCGGTTTCCGGCGACCAGTACATCGCGCCCCGGGCGAAGGTGACGTACCGCGCGTCACCCTCCGCGCTGTCCTCGGGGGCCGTGGGCGCGCCCAGTACGCTGTTCATGCCGCCCATCGCCTGCCAGTGGTCGTAGATCGCGCCGCCCTGCAGGGCCTTGATCAGTTCCTCCGGCGGATCGTTGAAATGCGAAGCGACGTCGCGTACTTCGTCCATCAGCGCGTAGGCGGCGTTGCCCGGGCAATCGGTGTTGCCGACGTCGCGGTGCGTGAAGATCGTGGGCAGCGTCGCGACGGAACCGGCCGGGAAGGTGGTGTAGTGGCTACCCGCCGACTCCAGCGACACGGTGCCCTTGGGGTCGACGTTGTCCAGGCCCAGGCGCCAGCCCAGCAGCCGGCCCAGGGTGCGCAGCTGGATCGGCGTGGGGGGTACGTCGTCGAAGTTGCCGATCATCGCCACGCCCCAGGTGTTGCGGTTGAATCCGCCGGTGTGGAAGGCCTCGACCGCTTTGGTCAGCCCCCCGGCGCTGCCCTCGAACACCTGGCCGTACTTGTCGACCAGGGCGTTGTAGGCGATGTCGCACCAGCCCAAGGTCTTGCTGTGATAGGTGTAGATGGCCTTGACGATCCCGGCCGATTCCAGCGGCGAGTAGTCGTTGCTGCCCGCCGTGTGGTGTACGACGGCGGCACGAACGCCGTTGTCGTACTGCGGACTACCGCAACGCAGCGACTCGTCGGCACCCCATTCCGCCCGGCTGATGATGGCGGGGGCCTGGCCGGGCATCAGCACGCCCGAGGGTGGCGTCCACTGGGCTTTGGCCGGTGCTTGCGGCGGGGAGATGAGGATGGCGGAGATGTTCTGCCCGAAGGGTTGTTCCCGGGACGCCGGTTTGTAGCCCAGATCGGTCTCGCGGGGGGGCGCGGGTGATGGTCCCCCGCCGACGGGTGGGGCCCCCAGGGTCGGCGGCGCATCCATCGGACGCGTGACCGCGATCTCGACGGTGGTGGTGGTGCCGACGAACACCGGGTCGGTTCCGCGCGGCCCCTCGAGCGATCCGGCTGCCGTCGCCCCGTCGGGCGCCGCCGTCTCGTACTCGGTCTGGTACCAGGGCCCCCACGAACCGTCCGGCCGCCGCGCCCGCACCCTGGTCGAGGTGCCTGCCAGGTCGCCCGTGAGCGCGACGAGAGAGAACGGGGTGTCCTGGCTGATCTGGCGAACCGTGACACCGCCGCCCAACCCGACCAGCGGCTGTTCGGTCAGCTGGGTGTCGTGGGTCGGCGGCGGACTGGCAGTGCCGCGATCGCGCGTGGTGTCGGCCACCCAGGAGACGATGACGACGGTCGCCGCGATGGCGGTGAGCAATGTCGTCGGCCCACGACTAGGAGACACCAGCCGATGTTACTTGTGTTTCTAATGTTAATGATGAGACGACACGACCTGGGCGCGACGAAACTGCGCCAAATTCGACGGCACCGCAGAAGAATCTGCGGTGCCGTCTGGTTGGAGGGTTTCCTGAAGGTCTAGACGGGTGGCAGGACCGGTGCCGCGCCGGCGGCAGCCGGCAACGCCCCGGCAGCGCCCGCGGCGGCCGGCAGGGCACCCGCGGCGGCGGTGGCCTGGTCAACGACGTGATGC
>NZ_LZJJ01000301.1:0-7461 GCF_001667625.1 Mycobacterium sp. E1715 | reverse complement strand
CCACCCCGGCGGTGATGGCGGCGATGCCGGCCAGTGCGCTCCCGGCGAGGAACATGGGCCGTCGCCGGCGCGGGACGACCACGTCGTCGTCGGGCACGGCGCTGTAGGCCAGAGCCTCGGCGTCGGCGTTGCCCCAGACGTCGAGGTACGTCGGGCCGAGCGGTCGCGGGCTCACCTCTCCGGTGCCGGGGTCGAGCGCGTACGCCAGCGCCGCCGTGGACGAGGCGAACAGCGGCGCGTTCGCCGAGGCCAGCGCGGCCCCGCGGGCCAGCGCCAGCTCCGGCTCCTCGGGCGCCGACAGCTCGAGCGGGGTCGCCGCCTCGAGCGCGGGCTTGACGGGCACGATGTCCACGCCGCAGCCGATCAGGAACACGCCGTCCGCGTGAGCACCCCGCGCGCCCAGACCGGCGACCATCGTCGCCAACTCGGCGGCGAGCGGCTCCTTTCCGGCGTTGGCCAGCTGCTTGCGGTGCAGGTCGACGATCGACCCGTCGGCGACGTCGACGACGGCCAGCGTCGCGGTCTCGGCCTCCACGTACAGCATCGCGATGTGCGCGTAGTCGAGCGCGGACCCGACCGTCTGGGCCAGCGCGGCCGCGGCCAGCAACGGGGAAACCAGCATCACGTTGCCCATGCCGTGTTGGGTCATCGCTTCCCGTAGCGCGCCGACGTCCGCTCGGTCCGTCCAGGTCACGCCCGTCGACACCAGCTGGTGGCCGCCCGCCTCCGCACCTTCGCGGGTGCCGCCGATCGCCGCAATGACCTCGTCGACCGCGCCACCGAACTCGTCCTGTTCGACGGTGACACCGTCGGCGTTCTGGCCCTCGATGACCACCAGGCGGACCGTCCCGGGAGCCATCGAGACCCCAAGCACGATGTCCACTTCACGCCTCCGCAGTCCGCTGATTTGCGCTGATTTTTTTCCGAGGTCCCTCGATGAGGGCACCGCCGGATAGACCCGCCCGACCGGGTGACACCACGCTACCCGCGCGGAAACGGGTGCGCTCGTCGAGCGCGCTCAGCAGGAACGACGCGGGTTAGTAGCCCGGGCCCAGGAAGGGATTCTGGGAGTTGCCCGGGTACTGCTGGTACTGCGGGTACTGCGGATACGGCGTGTACTGCGGGGCCGGCGCCTGGGGGGCCTGGGTCTGCGGGACCTGAACCGGAATCGGCACCGGCAGCAGCGGCACGTGGATCCACTCGGTGGTCATCGGCACCGTCGTGGTGGTGGTCGTGGTCGTGGTCGGTGGGGGCGGTGTCTCGGTGGTGGTCGAGGGCGGCGGCGGGGCCGTCGTCATGGCGGTCGTGGTGGGCGCCTGGGTCGGCGGCGCGGTGTGCCGCGGGGTGTAGACGGGGGGCGCCTGCGTGGTGATGACCACCGGCGGCGGCGCAGACGGCGGCGGCGACGGCGGCGGTTCGGGCGGCGGCGGCGCGTGAGGGCGACTGCGCGCCACTGGGCGGTAACGGCATGAGCGGCGAGGAGGTCGCGTGGGCGAATACGGTGCGTTCGGGTTCGATCCCGACGAGTTCGATCGAATGATCCGCGAAGGCAGCGAGGGCCTGCGCGACGTGTTCGAGCGGGTCAGCAGGTTTGTCGCGGCGCCAGGAGCCCGGTCCGGGTGGTCGTCCATCTTCGAGGACCTGTCGCGGCGCCCCCGCCCGGAGCCGGAAACCGCCGGCGAGGCGGGCGACGGCGTCTGGGCGATCTACACGGTGGACGCCGACGGTGGCGCGCACGTCGAACAGGTCTACGCGACCGAGCTCGACGCGCTGCGGGCCAACAAGAACAACGTCGACCCCGCGCGCAAGGTGCGGTTCCTGCCGTATGGCATCGCGGTCAGCGTCCTCGACGGCGATTCGCACGACGACGACGAATCCACCGAGGCGCCGTAACGGCCTCAGCCCTGCTGGACGACGTTCGCACTACCCGAGTTGCTGACCTTCGGCGTGCCCGAGTGGTACGTCACCTTGTTGCTCAAGCCGGAGGCTTGGATGCTGTCGACGGCGTCGACGGTGATGTCGTTCTGCACGCCCGACACGCTGAGGCTTGCGCAGTGACCGCTGATCACCACCGTGTTGGACACGCCGCTGACGTTGACGACGTTGTCGTCGCAGGCGATCGTCCGGTTCTCGCCGATCCCGGAGATCGTCACCTCGCTGCCCGGCGGCGGCGTGGGTGAGGTGGACGTGGTGGTCGACCTCGGCGGCTTGGTCCGTGTAGTCGTCGAGGTGCCGCCCGGGGTGGTGGCCGGGGGACTGAGGGTGTTGGTGAAGGTCGGCGGGGAGTTGATGATCGAGCGGACACCGGAGAGCTGGTGTGCCGCGAAGGCGGCGATGCCCCCGGCGAGCGCCAGCACGCCGACCGCGATGATCGTGCCCACGATCCACCACATCCGATTGCCCGAGGGGCCCTGAGGCGGCGGGCCGCCGAGCGGGCCGCCATAGCTCCACGCGGGCGGTGGCGGAGGGGGCCCCGCCGGCCGGGGTGCGACGCTGGGCGCCGGCGGCGCCTGGCGGTGTTCGATCCCGGTCAGCGTGTAGGCCACGCCACCGATCGCCGTCATCGCCACCAGGGCCGACATGCCGATGATCAACTGTGACAACCGCAGGCGGCGCCACGGCCGCTCCGCGGGCGGGTCGATGACGTTCAGCCGCATCGACCAGCCGGACGGCCCGTCCTCGTCATAGGTTTCGCCGCCGAACCGCACCCGCAGGTCGCCGGGGTACTCGGTCTGCGACCAGGCCAGCTCACGATCCGTCAGCGCCTCGTCGTCGATCACCAGCACGTCGCCGGCCCCGAGGTCGACGACGTCGCCGGTGGCGTGGGCGGAGGCCAGCAGGCTCATCGAGGTCCTGGTGCGCAGGCTCAGCTCCTCGCCGCGGGCCGCCAGCAGCAGCGCTCCGCAGGCCGCCGCGAGGGCGGGCTGCGACGGAGTCAGGATCGGCGTGCGCCCGTGGATCGAAAGCCGTTCGGCGACAAGCGGAATCTGCGCACCGCCGCCGACCGTTACCACCGCCGCCAGGTCGCCCCAGTTCTTGCGGTAGCGCACCAGCATGTCGTCCAGGGCGTAGATGAAGCCGGTCAGCCGGTCCGCCATCAGGTCTTCGAGATCGTCGCGCTTCAGCGTGAAGCTGCAGCTGCGTTCGCCGAGCACGGCGGCGATCTCGGTCACGACGTCGGTGGACAGCCGTTCCTTGGCCAGCCGGCACTGTTCGCGCAATTCGCCGAGCTGCCCGACGGCCGCCGTGCTGGCCGGATCAATGCCGCTGCCGCGACCCAGCTCCTCGAAGACCCGCAGCAGCAGCTCCTGATCGATCTCGTCACCCGACAGGGCCGCGTAACGCATTGTGGCGCTGACCAATTCGAAATCACCGGCGACGTTCACCAACGTGGCCGAGGTTCCGCCGCCACCGAAGTCGAGCAGCCCCACCACGCCGTCGTCGGGCAGCCCGAGTTCGGCCTTCACCGCGGTCAGCGACGCGATGGCGTCCGAAACCAGCCGGGGCGCCATGCCGCTGCGAACGAATCCCAGATGAGTCCGCAGCCCGTCGCGCAATGCCTGCACCGTAACGGGTTTCCAGTACGCCGGGACTGCGATGGAGATCTCCGCGCAGGACGCGTCCGCGCCGACGGCGCGCACCATCGCGTCCAGGGCCTCCACCGTGAGCAGCTCCGGGTCGTGGGCGGACCCGTCGGCCGACACCAGCGCCACCGAATCACCGATGCGCTCCACGAAGCCCTTCATCATCACGCCGGGCTCGAATGGATACGAATTCTCTTCGGGCGCACCGACTTTCGGCGCGCAGTGCGGATAAAGGGTCAGCACCGAGCGCCGGGTAACCGGTGGGCTTTCATTACGCGCAGCGACCAGGTTGGTGGTCCCGATCGACAACCCAAGTGGGTCGTACATAGAGCGAAAACCTTCGTCTATAGGGGTCGGTGGCCAGCGTTAACCATAGCCGCGGACACGCCCAAAACCGATGGCTTGCAACGTCATCGGTACCCGGTCGATGCCGCCTCGTCACCGAAGCGGTACCGGCGGCCCCTTGACAAATCGACGCTCGTGCTTACACCACGGTCAGCGGCAGCGATCGCCTCGGCTCGAACTGGAATGTCGCTCCGCCGCTGACCTTCGTTACCGACACCTCGGGCAGTTCGGCCGCCGCCGTGTCGGTTTCGACCAGTTCCGCGGTCCAGTCGGTGCCGGTGCCGCTGACCCGGACCTCGACGTGCGGGTCGACGGCGGTGGCGATCGCCTGGAGCGGCTGAACGGAACCCGGGGAACACAGCGCGATCCAGGCGGCATCGTCGTGGGCCGGTGAGCGGTGCACGACCAGCCGGTCCGCCGTTTCCGCGCGGACATAGCCCGCGGGGTTCAGCAATGGGTGCAGTTCGAGGACCTCGAGCACCCCCGCGATGCCGCCGGGGAGTCCCAGCGCGCGGCGTATGCGCTCGGCGGCCACGCCCGCGATGCCGGTGAGCCCCTGGGTGCACACCGACACGGCCTGCGCGTCATCGGCGGCGCGGGCGCGCACCGCGATGGCGAACGACAGGTAGAGCAGGTGCATCTGCAGACAGACCTCGTCGGCCATCCGGACCAGCGCCGAATGCGAGAAGCCGGCGAAGTCGAAGTCGGACAGCAGCGGACCGGAGTAGTCCGCGTTGCCCTCGTCGGAGCGGTCGATCGGATCGAGTTCCCATGTGGCGGCCCGGGTTTGGCGAACGATGTCCAACGCGGGAATGCTCTTGGCCTCGGGGTAGGACTCGTCGATGATGACCGTCCACGCGCAATGCGGATGGCGATCGGCCGGCGTCCGCGGGGGCCGGTGGATGGGGCGCACCTGGGCGCGCGGGTTGGTCGCCACCGCGGTGGCGTCGAACGTCGGGTCCTCGATGGTGTGGCACATCCCGAAGACGTAGCGCTCCCCCATCGGCTCCACGTCGAGCAGCGCCCCGCAATGGTCGAGGTGGAATTCGCCGTGCCAGCGGTCGTGCACGGTGTAGCGGAAGTCCATGAATTGCGGTGGGGCGCCGATGTCGAGCTGGAGCCCCTTGAAGATCGTCGGCACGTCGTTGCCCTCGAAGTTGAGCGCACGCTGCATGCGCCGGGTGTAGACGGGGCTGGCGCCGGCCCACTCCTCGATCGCGATCTGCACCATCTCGTCGCGGCCGAACGCGCTGATGCACCAGGCCATGCCCGAGCGGTCGATCAGCTGCCCGATCAGGAGCAGTTCGGGAACCAGGACGGCCAGCTGCTCGCGCGTCAACCGCGCGTACCGGGATCGGCTCACGGCCCAAAAATAGACTCGACTATGTTATAAAGTCAACGATGTCCATCGCCGCAGGTCAGGTAGCCGCGGGCTCGATCGGCCCCACCCGGCGCACCAGCGCGCCGCGCAAGCGCGGCGACGACACCCGCGCGCGCATCATCGACGAGACGGTCCGCTGCATCGTCGAGGAGGGCTTCCCGGCCGCCACCGCCAAGCACGTGGCCGAACGCGCGGGCGTGACGTGGGGGGTCATCCAGTACCACTTCGGCGATCGCAACGGCCTGCTGATGGCCGTCGTGGACGACGGGGTGGACCGGCTGATCGACAGCCTGTCGTCGGCCGACGTCGGCGCGCTGCCGCTGCGCGAGCGCATCGAGGTGGTCGTCGACACGGCGTGGGGCTGCTACAGCAGCCCGACTTCGATGGCGGCGCTCGAGATCCTGCGGGCGACGCGCGGCGGGCCCGGCGAGTCCCCGCGGAGGCACCTGCTGGAGATGAACGACGCGATCGGTCAGCTGGGTCGGCTGATCACCGCGGATCCGGCGAATGCCGGTGTGGCCGAGGTGATCTGGGCGACGCTGCGCGGTGTGGTGCTGGCGCAGATGGTCACCGGGACTGCGATCGACTGGAGCCTGGAGCGACGGGCTCTGATCGACATGGTGACCCGCTACCTGTCCGACACGCAGGGCTGCCGCGACACTTAAACCACGCACACGACACGCCGCGCATGGTGACCGTGGTCTATGTCTCGGCGACGGCTCTTCGATGCGAGCGCGGGCGGCGGGTGACCCGTGTGCTGCAATGACCTGATGACCCCTCAAGATCTCGCCGACATCGAAGCCATCAAGCAGGTCAAGTACCGGTACCTGCGCGCGCTGGACACCAAGCACTGGGACGACTTCGCCGACACACTCGCCGAGGACATCAAGGCCGACTACGGACCGTCGATCGGCAACGAGTTGCACTTCACCAACCGCGACGACCTGGTCGAGTACATGCGTACGTCGCTGCCCGCCAACGTCATCACCGAGCACCGGGTGACCCATCCGGACATCGTCGTCGACGGCGACACGGCAACGGGCAGTTGGTATCTGCAGGACCGCGTGATCGTCGCCGACTTGAACTTCATGCTGATCGGTGCCGCCTTCTACCGCGACACCTACCGGCGCACCGACGCCGGCTGGAAGATCTGCGGGACCGGATACGACCGAACCTACGACGCCACAATGTCGTTGGAGGGCATGAACTTCACGCTCAAACCCGGTCGCGCGGTGGCCACCGACGCCTGACGCGCGCTACTTGGTGATGGCGATGACCGCGCCGGGCCGCAGCCATTTCATGATCGACACCAGCTGAGCATCGTCGACCGCCACGCAGCCCTCGGTGGGCTTGCCGTCGGTGGTGTGGAAGAAGAACGCCGCACCGCCGCCGGGGGTCTTGTTCTTGTTGACGCCCATCACGACCGCGTGCTTGTACTGCGGGATCTGCAGGTTCTCGCTTTCGGCGGTGTTGAACGGGCACTGCGCCTTCTGGCACACCTGCATGGAGTTGAAAGTGGGGCTGTGGTCGTCGCCGCTCCACCAGTGGTTGGGCCCCACCTGCGTGTAAGGGAGCCCGGTGCCGGGATTGGGCGCGGTGCCGAACGCGGAGTCCAGCGTGTAGACCCCCATCGGGGTGGCCGGCACCCCGCTCTTGGCCTGCGGAGCCATGCCCGCCGAACCGACGTGGGTGGGAATCCCGCTCCGCAGCGCCTGCCAGCCGGCGGCCGTGCGCTGATAGATGTCCATCGTCGCGTTGGATCCGCCGGTGCTCATCACCGAAACCACCTGCGTGGCATCGCCGACGGCGTTCGCGAACCAGGGGGCGCCGGCCGCGCCGCTGATCGGCGCCATTGCCAGCGCCACGAAAAACGCGCACGCCGAAGCGAACAGCGAAGCGAGCAGTCGGCGCATGACCTCAATCGTCGAACCCGTGCAGCGCAAGGTCAAGTAAAGCTTCAGACCCGGTTAGGTCACCGCGCCGTGACCAAATCGCCCGCGTCGCACGGTTTTCGGGAGAGCGCCGCGCGCGGGGGACGAATCACCGTGACGCACAACAGGAAATACAGATAACCCAGCGCCCAGCCGGCCAGCACGTCGGACGGGTAATGCACGTTCAGCGCCACCCGCGAGACGCCTGCCGCCAACACGC
>NZ_LZJJ01000300.1:0-925 GCF_001667625.1 Mycobacterium sp. E1715 | reverse complement strand
GATGCACAAGATCGTCGAGAACGTGCGGCTCGAAGAGGAGCTGTGCGAGGAGGCCCCGTTCTACACCCTGGGCCCGCTGGCCACCGACATCGCACCGGCCTACGACCACATCACGTCGGCGATCGGCGCGGCGATCATCGCCCAGGCCGGCACCGCGATGCTGTGCTACGTGACACCCAAGGAACACCTCGGGCTGCCGGACCGCAAGGACGTCAAGGACGGGGTGATCGCCTACAAGATCGCCGCCCACTCCGCAGACCTGGCCAAGGGCCATCCGCGGGCCCAGGAGCGCGACGATGCGTTGAGCACCGCACGCTTCGAGTTCCGCTGGAACGACCAGTTCGCGTTGTCGTTGGACCCCGACACCGCACGGGAATTCCACGACGAGACCCTGCCTGCCGAGCCCGCCAAGACGGCGCACTTCTGCTCGATGTGCGGGCCCAAGTTCTGCTCCATGCGGATCACCGCCGACGTTCGGGCCTACGCCGCCGAGCACGGGCTCGACAGCGAGGAGGCGATCGAGGCGGTCATGAACGAGGGCATGGCCGAGAAGTCGCGCGAGTTCGCCGAGCACGGCAACCGGGTGTACCTGCCGATCAGCCAGCAGTGATCCAACCGCTCCCGGTGCTGCCGCTGGCACCCCCGGGCGCCACGCCGCTGCGCGTGCTGTCCATCGCCGGGTCCGACTCGGGGGGCGGCGCCGGCATCCAGGCCGACATGCGCACCATGGCGCTACTCGGCGTGCACGCCTGCGTCGCGGTCTCCACCGCCTCGATCTGGGCGGCCACGACATCGTCGGGCACCTCGTGAAAGCCCTTGACGCCCAACGTGTTCTGCACGGTGACCGCGGAGACCGCGACGCAGGCGTGCACGCCGAGTAGCGCCATGGTGCGCATGTCGGCCTGGATGCCGGCGCCGCCCCCCG
>NZ_LZJJ01000299.1:0-1124 GCF_001667625.1 Mycobacterium sp. E1715 | reverse complement strand
CCGCCCCGGCACCCGATGACGTCGCGCACCTCATTTACACCTCGGGCACGACCGGGGTGCCCAAAGGGGTGGCGGTCACCCATGCCAATGTGACCCGCTTGTTCGACGGCCTGCAGGTGGGTATCGGGTTGGGATGCGAGCAGGTGTGGGCCCAATGCCATTCGTATGCGTTCGACTTCTCGGTGTGGGAGATCTGGGGTGCCCTGCTTTCTGGTGGGCGGTTGGTGGTGGTGCCCGAGGAGCTGACCCGCTCCCCCGACGAGCTGCACGCACTGCTGATCAGCGAAGGCGTGACCGTCTTGAGCCACACCCCCTCGGCGCTGGCCGCGCTGTCGCCGACCGGACTGGATCAGGTGGCGTTGATGGCCGCCGGGGAGGCCTGTCCCCCCGAGGTCCTCGCACGCTGGGCGCCCGGGCGGGTCATGGTCAACGGTTACGGCCCCACCGAAACCACCGTCTACGCCACCATCAGCGCCCCACTGACCGCGGGCTCGGGCCCGGTGCCCATCGGGCTGCCGGTGCCCGGGACGGCGCTGTTCGTGCTCGACCCGTGGTGCCGCCCGGTGCCCCCCGGGGTGATCGGTGAACTCTATATCGCCGGCCGCGGCGTCGGCCTGGGCTATCTGCACCGGGCGGCATTGACCGCGGCCCGGTTCGTGGCCTGCCCCTACGGGCCGCCGGGAACCCGGATGTATCGCAGCGGGGACCTGGTGTGCTGGCGCCCTGACGGGCAACTGGACTACCACGGCCGCGCCGACGATCAAGTCAAAATCCGCGGCTACCGCATCGAATTGGGCGAAATCCACGCCGCCCTGGCCGCACTCGAGGGAGTCGAACACGCCGCGGTCATCGTGCGCGAAGACCGCCCCGGCGACAAACGCCTCACCGCCTACATCACCGGCACCGCCGACCCCACCCAGCTACGCGCCACCCTGGCCCAACAACTGCCCAGCTACATGATCCCCGCCGCCATCATCGCCCTCGACACCCTGCCCATCACCCTCAACGGCAAACTCGACACCCGCGCCCTACCCACCCCCGACTACACCAACACCCAGCTGTTGACGACGCATCCGGCCAGGTCGGTCCGGCACGTTCCGAGCGCCCGGCGATCGGTGTGCCCA